>JACCRA010000568.1 GCA_013813825.1 Pyrinomonadaceae bacterium
GTCTTGACCATCGACCTGACGAACCGCTGCAACATGATGTGCGACCCGTGCTTCATGGACGCCAATCAAGTCGGCTTCGTCCACGAGTTAAGCATGGAAGAGATTTCGGAGATTCTCGATAAGGCGATCTCGATTAAGCCGCGTCGTCAGATGTCTGTGCAGTTCTCCGGGGGCGAGCCGACGATCTCGCCGCACTTTCTCGACTCGATCCGCTATTCGCGTAAGGTCGGCTACAACTCAGTGCAGTGTGCGACGAACGGCATTGAGTTCGCGAAGAGCAAAGAGTTCTGCCGCGAAGCCGCCGCCGCCGGTCTGCGCTACGCTTATCTCCAGTTCGACGGCATCGGCAACGACGCCAACTCGCACCGGCAAGTCGGCAACTTGTTCGACGTGAAGCTGCGCGCCATCGACAATTTGCACGAAGCGGGCGTCGAGATCGTGCTCGTCACCACGCTGGTCAACAACATCAATAACGATCAGGTCGGAGCGGTCATTCGCTTCGCGCTCGACAATCCGAAGAAGATCGCTTTCATCTCGTTTCAGCCCGTCTCGTTCACCGGCCGCGACGAAGAGATCACGGACGAGCGCCGTATGGCGCAGCGTTACACCTTGTCGCACCTCGCACACGACGTCAAAACTCAGGTCGGCATCACCGAGCCGACGCGCGATTGGTTCCCGCTTTCTCTGATGGGCGCGTTCGCCGACTTCGCCGATCTCGCGCACGGGCCGGACGCCGAGTGGGGGCAAGTCTCTTGCGGCTGCCACCCGAACTGCGGCGTCGGCACGGCCGTGATGATCGACAAAGAGACGAAAGAGATGCGGCCGGTGCCGGAGTTTCTGAACATCCCCGGTTTAGTTCGTGACATGCGAAAGATCACGGACGCGGGACGCGGCAAGTGGACCTCGAACCTGATGATGGGATTGGCGCTGTTGAAGCACTACGATCCGACGAAGTCGCCTTCGCAGTTCACGCTCTACGAGTTGTTCAAGAAGTTCGACAAGTCGTTCGGCTTAACCGGTCGCTCGTATGGTCGCGTGGACGGAGAACGCACGGAGAAGGACATCGAAGCGCGTCGCGCCGACCGCTGGAACTTCCTTTTCATCGCGGGCATGTGGTTCCAAGACTTGTTCAACTACGACTTCCGCCGCACGGAAATGTGCATCATTCCTTATGGCACGCAGGAAGGCGAAATTTCTTTCTGCGCTTACAACACCGGCATCGGCTGGCGCAATATCATCGAGCAGATGCACCAGAACGCCACGGTCGCCAAGTGGTACAAAGAGCACGGCCGCCACGAGATTTTCGCGAAGGGCAAAGAAGTCGAAATGGCGTTTGATGCGCCGGTTGGCTTGAAGCTCAATGAGATCGACTTGCAGCGTCCGGACCGCCCTGAGATGGCCGGCCCGAAGACGGCGGCGGAAGAGGCGGCGATGATGCGGAAGCTCTATCAGGAGATGGTGCTGAAGCAGAAGCTCGGCGCCGGCGAAGTGGAGCAGAACAAGCCGGTGCAGATTCAAAGTTTGAGCCGCAAGAAAGAAAACACGGTTTCGGCCTAAGGCTCTGAGAGTTAAGTCTCATTTAAGTTAAAGCCCCGCGCACGTCGTAAACGTGTGCGGGGAATTTTTTTGCGCGGACGCTCAGTTGCAGTTTCCGTGTTTGGCCCACAGCCAACCCTCGCTTGAATAATCCACGGCGTTAGGGTGTAATGCTCACAGGACTTATGTATCGCATTCTTTTAACTAACGACGACGGCATTCATTCCGAAGGGCTGAGCAAACTCGAAGAATCACTCAAGGAGGTGGGCGAAGTCTTTACGGTCGCGCCCGCCGCTGAGATGAGCGGCGCTTCACACAGCCTGACCCTTTCGCGCCCCTTGCGCATCCGCAAAATCGACAATCGGCATTGGACCGTGGACGGCACGCCGACTGATTGCGTAACGCTCGCGCTTAACAAAATTTTGCAGCCGGAAGAGCGCCCGCACATCTGCGTCTCGGGCATTAACTACGGCGGCAACCTCGGCGACGACGCCAGCTATTCGGGTACGGTAGCGGGCGCGCTCGAAGCGACCATCCTCGGTGTGCCGGGATTGGCTTTCAGTTTGGTAACACGCGAGAAATTTGATTTTACACACGCCGCGCACTTTGCCATCGGGGCCGTGCAAAAGGCGCTCGCCGATGGGCTGCCCGAAGGCACACTCTTAAACATCAACATTCCGCCGGGCGCGATTCGCGGCGTCCGCGTCACGCGGCAAGGCATCAAGAGCGCGCGCCCGATTATCAGTGAGCATATTGATCCACGCGGCAAAGCCTATTTTTGGATCGGTGAAGAAGTCATTATTTCAGGCTACGACGATGGCACGGACTATCACGCCGTTGAACAAGGCTTCGTCTCGGTGACGCCGATGCGGAGCGACATGACGAACCACCACGCACTGGAACGGATTACCGACTGGAATTCTTCGCCCGTTGAAGCGGACAACACGGTCGCTCAAGAGAACCAGCCCGTCGAGCACGCTTAGGTTCGGGACTTGGCTGAAGGCGCGATGAAAGCAAGGATGAAGTAGGAAGGATGAAGGATGAAGAAAAGACTGAAGGAGCGAGTTTTCATTCTGCCTTCCGCCTGCATCCTTCATCTTTCCGCCCTTGCCTTCCGCCCCTTCCTGACAGTCGGTTTTCCGCCGTTTATTTCGGAGTAAGTTTTTGAGTCACGTTTCGCCCATGCCAACCGCGCACGTCGAAGCCAACCGCCGCAAACGCGAGCAGATGGTCGAGCGTCTGCGCGTTCATTACCACATCAGCGACGAGCGGGTGCTGCGCGCGATGCGCGAAGTGCCGCGCCATTTTTTCGTCCCCGAAGCCTTGCAGAGCGGCGCTTACGGCGATCACGCGCTCCC
>JACCRA010000573.1 GCA_013813825.1 Pyrinomonadaceae bacterium
CCGTCATGTTGGTTGCCGCTTGCCATTTCGGCGGCTTGTCTGGCGGCGTAGCGCGCCACAATCTCCGCCTCGTGCCGCTCGCGATATTCGCCCCACAGCCGCGACACCTTCAGCCGGTACTCAATTAAATCCCGGCTGACGTTGAAATGCCGCCCCATCTCCGCCGAGCTTTTCCCCGCCCACACGAACCGCCTGAGCGCCGCGTAGGGGACCAATGCCGCCGCGCCGACGGCATACGCCGCTTCCTCGTCCGCCTCGTTGTAATCCCGCGCGATGGTCTTCCCCTGCTTATTCTGCGCCACAATCGACAGACGGTTCGCCTTGTGCCCCAAAAAAACGTGGCAGACTTCTTCCATCAACGTCGCGTTATTCCTCGCCGCCCCGTGCTTCGGGTTCAAAATCACCAATCGCCACCCATTCGGCAGAGGTCGCGAACAAGTTCCCCCCGACCAAGCGTTCGCCCCTTCGCCCAACAGATGCTCCCGCGTCTCCAGCGATAGCCCCTGAATCTGCTCGAAGTCAGCGACCCACAGCTTCGCGAACTGCGCCAACGCGAAAGGGTCCAACGCCTCGTCATCCCGCCGCAGCCCGGCAAAGTCGCGCAATCCCATGGCGCGCACCTCATACCATCTCCCCTTAAACGTCGGCGGCAGCTTCGATCTGTCCATGTTACTTTCAGTCTGCTATACCAACTGCTCCCACTCTTCCGCCGTAACTGGCCGACCGATGATGGCCTCGACCTCTCGCAACATCATCCGCAACTGTGGCACGGAATACTCGGCATTAGACGGGACTGTAAGCCGGTGCTGCTCATAAATCATGAATTGATGCTTCGCCCCTGAATACAAACCTTCAAAGCCAAGTTGCCGCAACCGCCGGACAAATTCGCCGCGCTTACACGGATTCCACCGACTCATAAACTGGCTCCCGATTCAGATCGATGCCACCCACCACCGGCAACTGATGTTTTAACTTCAGACCCAGCCACACCCAATCTTCCAATACCGAGCGCAACTCTTCCTCGCATTCCCTCAACGTCGAACCAAACGACATTACTCCCCGACACACCGCGATCCGACCGGCAAATGTTCCGTCTTCCAGTTTGTCATACTCGGCCTGTGCTAACGCCCGATCTAAGTATTCGCTCAAAATGTACTGCACACTCATATCAACTCCTAAGATGAAACTGCTTCACCATGCGCTTCCAAACTTTCAAGATAGACGCGGATTCTCAAAAGTTTGGCTTACAGAAATTACAGTATAAGACGGCGGACAAAGATATACGATACAAAATCAGGCGCTCAACTTATCGAGTTGAGCGCCTGAGTAACTTCAAATTAAATTGTGCCGTTTACTTCCGCTTGTTGCGCGCGCCGCGAGTTTCCGCGCCGGGGTGGCTGAATTGGGCGTAGGCGACGCGAAAGAGTTCGGAGAGGGCGGTGGCGGTCTCAGGCGTCAGATTGCGGTCGGCGCGCAGGTGGGCCTCGACGATGTTGGGCGTGGCCTCCTGCGGGAAATAGATGACGGCTTTGGCCTCGTCGCCGGTAATCTGACGGCCGCTCATGATGCGCTCCATCGGCATGTCGAGCCAGCCGGTGAGGCGCGCGATGTTGTCGGCGTCGGGCTTGCCGGTGCCGTTTTCGATGCGCGAGAGAGTCGAAGCGGAGACACCCGTCTCGTCCGCCACATCGCGCAGGCTGAGGCCCGCTTCCTCGCGCTTGCGGCGGATTGCCCGGCCCAGTTCTACCGTATTTACTAAACTTTTTGCTTGTACCATGTCTATCGGCCTCCTTCTGCCGCGCGCTGTTTAGCCCGCCGAAACCTCGGCGGAGCGGGTGGCGCGACCTCGTCTGACTTCCGAACATAACACAGGAAAATTTTAGATGCAACACTTTGTTTTATGCTTGCAACAGAGCAGGAACGATGGTACACTGTTTCACAGATGAAACAGGGCGATTCACAAGACGCTACAAAGTGAATCGTGGAGGGGTGAATAAGCAGTGAGCGATTACGTTTGGGAAACCTTCGACAGCTTGTTCAAGACGGTTCACCGTCAGGGGCGGCAACTGGAAGAATTAGAGGCGCGGATTGTCGATCTCGAACAGCGCCTGGCAGAGCGGCAGATGCAAACAGCGAAACCGACCGCAGTTCCCCCCTTGAATGAAATGCCCGCTGAGCGGGCGGCCTGAAAAGCACGGAAGTTTTTGAGTTTTTCGGAGGAAGCAGAACAATGGCGACAGCAGCAGCAAATATCAACACTGACAGAAAAGCGACGATGCGCGATAAGCGCGCGCAAGGCATCGCCGCGATGGGCTTGGTCAATCGTGAGGGCGACCGCTTTCGCGTGACGACGCCTTCTTTACGCGGCCGTCGTTCCAGTTACGAAGTCTGGCGCGACGAGGAGGGTAAGGTGCGTTGCTCTTGTCTGGAGTTTGAAGAAGAGTCGGCGCGCGGCGAGATTGGCTTTCGTTGCGAACATATTCTCGCGGTCAAGCATTCGCTGCTGGCGAAAAATTCCGAGCCTGTCACCAAGCAGCAGCCCGCCGCAGGCGCGGCGGCGACGATCAGTACGGCGGAGCAGACGCCTGACGCTGAAACACACACCGCATCCGAGAAGCGCGACGGCCACATCACCGAGCCAGCGATTCAGGCCGGCGAGGCCGCGCGTTTCGGACGGGAGCAGCACGACGACGAACCGACGGAGGAGACGACTGCGCAAGCCGTTTTCGCTCACTCGGCCAGTGCGCTCGCGGATAACACAGACGCAGAGGAGCAAACAGAGATGAATAAGCAGCAAGCAGTTTACGCGCCGGAGATGCCGGAGCAGAATTTTGATTTCGTGACCGCCGAAGAGCACGCCGCCGCGACGGCTGACAACAATCCGGCGTCAGTCGTGCCGCTCGCATTCGCGAACACCTTGCGGCAGTTGCGCCAGCCCATCGATCCGAAGTTGGTCAAGACCCGCGAGGGCTGGAAAGATCGTCAGGGCAACCCGCATATGGTCGAGTACGTCGAGTGGCACACGGTCGCCGATCTCCTTGACCGCACCGTGCCGACGTGGTCGCACTCGGTGCGCGGCATTGTGCAGATCGGCGACATGGTGGCTGTCACTGCCGCGATTATGATTGACGGCGTGACGCGCGAAGGCGTCGGCACCGGCACCGCCGACAACGAGACCGGCATTAAGAAGGCTGAGCACGACGCCCTGAAGCGCGCCGCGATCAAATTCGGCATTGCGCGCGAGTTGTACCAGCGCGAGTCGGAAGTGATCGAGACCGAAGGGCAGGGGCCGCAGGCGGGTGAATTTCCGCGCGATCCGCTGGCGAAGTCGATGAGCGATCTCGTGACGCCGAAACAGCTTGGCATGATCCGCGCGCTGGCGCGTGAGGCCGGAATTGAGCCTGACGACGAATGCCGTCAAGCGATGCGTTGCGGCACGGAAGAGTTGTCGAAGCGCGCTGCGTCGAGCTTCATCGATCACCTGAAGACTTTGCAGGGTCAGCGCGAGCAGCAACAACAGCCGATGCGCCGCGCGAGCTGAGAACGCAGGAGGCAGAAAGCAGTGGGCGGAAGTCAGTCAAGAGCGAATCGTTAAATTGTCTTCTGTCTACTGCCTTCCGGGAGGTTTGAAAGATGTCAGCAGAACTTTTGATGGAAGAGAGGCCACTAACCTTCGAGTTGGAGTACGCCGACGAGGCGGAGACCAGCTTCGACTTTGGTGGTTCAGGGCAAGTTGAAATCACTGCGCCGGAGGAGCCAGTCGAGACGCAATCGAAGAAGGCGCAGATCATCGCGCTTTATGAGAGCGGCACGACCGACATCGCGCAGATCGTCCGGCGGGTCGGCGCGCGCCCGTCCTACGTCGCGCAAGTCTTGCAGCGTGCCGGGCACTTGACCGGTTACTTCGATCTCTACACGACGACGGCACGCGAGCAGAACATCTACTCGCGCTTTTTCCGCAGCGTGCTGTCTTTCAAAACAACGGAAGCGGCGCGCGAGTCGGTGCAGAAAATTGACCGGCTCTATAACTACTTCGAGCGCCTCGGCGATCGCGCGGGGCAGCATCAGGCGATGGTCCTCGCTCTGACCGGCAAGAACCGCGCGCGTTGGAGCGGAAAGCACGAAGAAGCACAAGTGTTTAATGAGTGGCTTGCCGCTCATTAACAAAGATGCGGGGTCGCTGATTGTTAATCAACCAGCCTCGCGGAGAACGAACAGAGGGTAGGTTCGCAAGGTGAGTTTCAACATACGGGAAACTCACCTTTTCTTTTCGCTTACTTCTAAAGCAACCTCGCGGCAATGACGGAAAGAGACAAGGCAGTAATCTCAACCAATTCACACTTCAAGGAGAAAAAGTCATGGCCGAACAAGCAATCCAGGAAGCTACTACCACCCACGAATGGCACGCACCGCACGGGTCCATCTGCTGGACCGAGCTGACCACCAAAGATGTCGAGACCGCCAAAAAGTTTTACTCGGAACTGCTGGGCTGGACGATGACTAAAAGTGCCGCGGCCGGAGTCGATTACACCGAATTTCAGGCCGGTGGTCGCCCCATCGGCGGCATGTTTCAGATGACGCCCGAATTCGGCGACGCGCCTTCGCACTGGATGTCTTACGTCGCCGTCGATGACGTTGACGCGGCGGCGCAGCGCGTCGCGGAGTTGGGCGGCAATGTCTGCGTGCCACCGACTGACATCCCCAACACCGGTCGCTTCTGCGTCATCAACGACCCGACCGGCGCTACTATCTCGCTGATCACCTTGCGCGGCTAAATATCTCATCGAGAGGTAGGGCGAGAGGCAAGGCGGTAGGCGAAATGAAGATCCGCTCCTTCAGTCTTCGCTTCATCCTTCGCCCTTCCGCCTTGCCTTTCCATACCTCGTCGTCCTGTACCAATTAAACCGGGCGCACATCGCGCTTGCCTACAGAAGGAGTGTAACCATGCCTAGAGTTGTCCATTTCGAGATTTCTTGCGATGAGCCGGAGCGCGCGGCGCAGTTTTACGCGGACGTGTTCGGCTGGAAGATTAACAAGTGGGACGGCCCCGAAGAATATTGGATGGCCCACAGCGGCGGCGACGATACTACCGCGCAGCCCGGCATCGACGGCGGATTGATGCGCCGCACGGAAATGTTTCCCTCCACCGTCAACACTATCGACGTGCCCTCGGTCGATGATTTTATTGCTGCGATCACCGCTCACGGCGGCACGATCCTGATGCCTAAGTTCGCGTTGCCCGGCATCGGCTACCTGGCCTATTTCAAGGACACGGAAGGCAACACGCTCGGCATCATGCAGGCTGACTCTTCGGCGGGAGCGCGTTGAAGCGCTCTAGATCGAACCGAATAACATTGGATTAAAAGAAAGAGACGGGATTCACAGGACTCATAAGATCAGATTGGTATAGAAAGCAGCATCGTGTTTCTCGCATCCAGTCGATCTGGTAAATCCTGTCTCTTTCTCTCAATAAAGTGATTTCGCAGTTGTCCGATTCACTACTTAAAGGAGGAATGTTCAATGCTCAGAAGTATCCTTGCGATTATTGCCGGGAGTGTGACGTGGGCGGTCACGGCGCTTGGGGCCGACGGAATTTTGATGACCGCCTTCCCCGCGTGGTTTGGTGAAGGCGGTCGAGTTGAGAGTGTGCCGGTGCTGCTCTTGATGATGTTCTACAGCCTTGCCTTCTCGGTGCTCGGCGGGTACGTGGCGGCGTGGCTTGCCCGGCGAGCTAAAGTCAAACACGCCTTCGTTCTCGGCGTGCTGCAACTGGCGATGGGCTGTGTCGCGAGTTATCAAATGTGGGATACGGCTCCCGCTTGGTGGCATCTGACGTTTCTTCCGTTAGTCCTGCTCGCCAACGTCCTCGGCGGATTGCTGCGCGCGTCGCGAAAGCGGGGACCAACCGCCACCGCTGAAAGATTGCGCGCCGCCTGACACACGCGCCGGCCGTTGAACTAGATGCGGATATGGGGCATTGTTTTGGGCGCCCTCGCTGGCCGCTTTCCCACGTCCGCACACTTCGCGGCGACTTACTTTCTCAATCTTTTTTAGAGTGTTCCGCAACATTGACTCCATACCCTTCCGTCTCGACAACAAGCACGAAGGGGACTACAGGAAATGACTAAGAAGAACGAAGACTTGCACGGGAGCGTGCCGGACAAGTCGGAAGTCGCACTCTTATTGATCGACGTGATCAATGATTTGGAGTTCGACAACGGCACGGCGTTGCTCGAATACGCGCTGCCGATGGCGCGCCAAATCAAAGAACTGAAGCGGCGCGCGAAAGCGGCGGGCGTGCCCGTCGTTTATGTCAACGATAATTTCGGCAGGTGGCAGTCGGACTTTAGCAAACTGCTCAAGCACTGCCTCGAAGAAGGCGTCTGCGGCCGACCGCTTGCGAAGTTGTTGCAGCCTGAAGGAGACGACTGTTTCGTTCTCAAACCCAAGCATTCCGGTTTTTTCCCCACCACGCTCGACACACTGCTCGATTATCTTCAAGTCAAGACTTTGATCCTCACGGGTCTGACCGCCGACATCTGTGTGCTCTTCACTGCCAACGACGCTTACATGCGCGACTTCAATCTCATCATCCCTGCCGACTGTGTCGCTTGTGATAAGCTGGACCAAACAAAGCACGCGCTCGCTCACATGGCGCGGGTACTCAAGGCGGACATCCGGCCCTCCGGCGAAATCGACTTGGCGAAGTTCGAGCGCGAACTCAAAGCGGAGCATGAACCACAACCTCAAGGGCAAGCGCCGCAGTTCGCCCCCCGCGTTGAATGATGCGTCGTCGTCATGGTGCGCCGCCCCATCACTGAAGTCGTCGCCACCGCAAGTCACGGTCAGATAGTTTTCAACGATTCGCCGCGCCGATGATCGAGCAGAAGGTCTGAAGCGAATAGGGGAAGCGATGCGACAATTCCTTCACAACAACAGCCTCTCCGTGGTGTTGTTCGCGCTCTTCTTTTTCTCACTACTAGGCCAGAGCCTGACCGGACATCACGAACTCAATCAAGAGCAGCAGGAGCACGGCCGGCCGGTTGTTAGCTTCGCCGAATATCTAACGACGGGACATTTCGTCGAGGCGGTGTTTGAAAATTGGGAGAGCGAATTTTTGCAGATGGCGGTCTACGTCGTGTTCACCGTCTTTTTGTTTCAGAAGGGCTCGGCGGAATCGAAAGACCCAGACCGGATCGAGCCGGTTGATCAAGACCCGGCGCGGATGCGCGACCGCCCCGACGTGCCGTGGCCGGTGCGCCGGGGCGGGTTGGCGCTCACTGTCTATAGCCACTCTCTGAGCTTGGCGTTGCTTTTGCTGTTCGTGATGTCCTTCGTGCTGCACGCCGCCGGCGGCGCGGCGGCGTATAGCCAAGAGCAGCAGATGCACGGCCAACCGCCGGTCACGATGATCGAGTACCTCGGTACGTCGCGCTTCTGGTTCGAGTCGTTCCAGAACTGGCAGAGCGAGTTCTTATCGATGGGCGCGGTTGTAGTGCTGTCGATCTTCCTGCGCGAGAGAGGCTCGCCTGAGTCCAAGCCGGTTCACAGCCCGCACGATGAGACAGGCAACAGTTGATTGAATCGCCGAAGATCCGTCAGACGA
>JACCRA010000400.1 GCA_013813825.1 Pyrinomonadaceae bacterium
CGTGATCGTAGCCGCACAGGTGCAGCAGGCCGTGTAAGATCAACTGCTTCACTTCCTGCTCGAAGCTCAAATTGTTCTCGACAGCCTGCGCCTCGGCGCGCTCGATTGAGATCACCACGTCTCCTAAACTATCGTCCGCCGCCCCCTCAAACTCAACCGGCCCGGCCGGGAAAGACAGCACGTCAGTCGTTCCCCGACGCCCGCGAAAACGCCGATTCAAATCACGCATCACGCGATCAGACACGAAGGCGACAGTCGCCCCCCGCTGCCTTTCTTGTTTGCCGCCGATAACGCGCAACGCCCGCTCCGCGAACTCACGCCAGCCGTCCACATCCAACGCGCGCCGCCGCTGCCTGTTGACCACCTCGATCATACGCGACAAGTGACAAGTGACAGCCGGGACAACGCCATGCCGCCGACCGCGAATAGCGGTGCTTTCATGCGCGAGACTTGGATGGATTCGGCGTTGCGCGCGGCGGTTGATGGCGGGCGTTAGACAGCGCCTTACAACTTCTTTTCAACCTTTGCTAGAGGAAAGTCATGACTGAATTTAATGAAGTATTTTCTGAAACGATCTTCCTCTACAGTCCACGCGCGCCCGAACTTCTCCCTATCCCTATCGGCGCGCTCGGCATACCGAAACACGACCGTCCAGAATGTACTCTCACCCTTTTTCTTCAAGATGATGCCATATGCTTTACCCTCTAAAGTCTCACGCCGCTGCTCCCAAATTTTATTTAAGTCATCGTGATTTTCACCGGATTCGAAGTATATACGACCCATACCCCCACACCCCTGATGAGTGTAGCCGTTCCAGCAAACGAAGTGTTCCGCCTCTGCGACAATCTCCGACTCTTTCGGATTCAGATTTCGTGGCGCGCCTTTCGCATTTGAAAGCTCAGGTGGTGACATGGCGGGTGCTTCTACGGTGATTGCCTTCGTCTCACTTCCAAGCGGCTGAATATAGCTGGACAGATGAGCGGCAATGATTCCAAGCAGGAATGCAATAAGTGCAACTGTAAGATGACCAATGAACCGTTTCATATCTTCTCTTCAACTCTCTTCAGCGAAAGCTGTCTAACAAATCTTCAACTTGTCACTCGTCACCCGTCACTGCTTTATAAATTGCTCTTACTCGTATGCTGCTCATATGCCCTGATGATCAACTGGACGAGGCGGTGGCGGACAACGTCCTTGTCGGTGAAATAGACAAACTCGATGCCCTCGACGCCGGCGAGGACGCGCTCGGCCTCGATCAGTCCGCTGCGTTTTCCCGTCGGGAGATCGATCTGCGTCACGTCGCCGGTGATCACAGCCTTTGAGCCAAAGCCGATGCGCGTCAGAAACATTTTCATCTGCTCGCTCGTCGTGTTCTGCGCCTCGTCCAAAATGATGAACGCATCTTGCAGCGTCCTTCCACGCATGAATGCTAGCGGCGCGACTTCGATGACGCGCTTCTCTAGCATCTTCGTCACCCGCTCGGCGTCGATCAGATCGAACAGCGCGTCGTAGAGCGGGCGCAAATAAGGATCGACTTTGTCCTGCAAGTCGCCCGGCAGGAACCCCAGTTTCTCGCCCGCCTCGACGGCTGGACGCGCCAGCACGATGCGGCTCACTTGCTTTTGCATCAAAGCTTGCACGGCCATTGCGACGCCAAGATAGGTGTTGTGATTGACGAAGCCGTTGGCGATGAACGAATGCGTGCCCGGCACTGTTAGATCATAAACCCGCTCCCGCGAAGGCTTAAGATCGATGATCTCAACGAACAATAAATGCCGGTCGTGCAACTCGCGCAAATGAGACAACGAATCGTTGCGAACATCGTGCGTGTGAAGAATTTGGATGAGTTGCCCTAGCTTGGCGTAACTCGGTCGGCGGTCTCCACGCCGGTAATCGGCGAAGAGTTGATGCTCCGCCCGCGTGAAGACGGTGCCGCGCAGAGCGGCGCTGAGGTGCGCGCCCAAGTGCGGCAGAACGTCGATGTTCGGGTTGGCGCGTTTCGTCAACCGCCGGATGCGCTTACGCTCCAACGCGAAGCCGATCAACTCATGAAACCGCTCGGCTTCGGCCCCAGCCATCGTCAGCAAATGTGAGACGTGCGGCTGGCCCTGATAGCGACCCCGTTTGATTGCCCTCGCCGCAACGATTCCGAAATTAAGCAGCACGATTTGCGCCTGCTTGATCAGCTTTTCGGAGACGGACGACAGTGATACAACGCCGTCGCGCTTCTCAACCGTTCCATCCGCGTCAAATAATCCGCGCAGATACGAGGCGACGATTGTCTCAGGCGCGCACAAGATGGAACGCGGGATGCGCTTCGTTCCAGCCTTGCCCATCGAGAGGCCGAGATGCGCTAGAAGTTGATACAGTCGCGAACTGGCGATGATGTGATCGTAGCGACGATCACCACCGTTGCGGAAGGCGTGGAGACCGAGGCGCGACGCCATTTCGTGAAAAGCTGAGACGATTGAGGCGTCAGCCGACGAAAGGATGACCCGGTTACGAAAGGTCAAACAGCCGTCGCCGGTCAGCACGCCCATCATGTAAGCGAACGGTTCGTCAATGCGATCTAAACCGACTGGCTTCGACGAGCGATCCGCCGGACCGTTAGGCTGATATTTGAAGGCGACGGAAGAATCCTGACCGAACATGCGCTGGCCGCGCTGCAAAGCCAAGACATCTCCGCGCCGCAATTGTTCGGCCGGTCGCCACTTGAGCGCACCATCAGCATTCAGCACAAGCAGCGGGTGTTCCGGTGTCGTCTCAATGCTAAAGCCGAAGCGAGTTGTCACACGCAACGTGTCGCTCTCGCCGCCGCTGTAAATATGCGAGGCAGCCTCAACGCCGGCTAAACCACTAACGGCAATATCAGTCGTGACATACTTGTCATCCCCGACGCCTGCGCCGAGCGTTTCGATCTCGATCATTCCGCGACCCGTCAACACCAGCGAGTCGCCGGCAATACACTTGCCCGTGCCGGCGACGCCTACTCCAAAAACCACATCGCTATTCTGGATGGCCTCGATGTAGCGGCGTTGGTTGGCGGACTTGGGCGCGACCTGTTTTTTGCCGGCGGGGTTGAAGCGAGCTTTGGTGAAGTAGTCGCGTAAGCTATAGGCGCGGTCTTCGGCGATCTGGGCGAAGGCTTCGCGGAGTTCGCGGTCGGTGAAGGTTTTGCCTTCGGCGAAGAGTTGGGCGAAGTCTTCGAGGATGCGCTCGACCGTCTCGACATCTTTCGGATCGCCGTCAACGCTCAGGTCTTGGCCGCGCGCGTTGATTCGCACGTCGAGCAGGGATTCCAGATGTTTGATGTTCTGGTCGTGGACGCCAAAGAGCGTCTCAATTCCACGGGGCGGCAGTTCGATCTTTTTCAACAGAGTAAATCAGTCTCCTTAACGCAAGTGCAGGCGGAGAACCGCGGGGGTGGTTAGATTCGGGTGAGTGTCCGGTGATGATGCTCGCATGTTCGGGTTAAAACGCTACTACACGGTTGCGGCCGTGTCAACGAACCTCGCTTTTCGCGTCGATGCCGGGACGGCGCGCCGCCTTGACACGCCTTTTTCCGGTGCCTATACTCTGCCCTTTGCGTGGCGGCCAAGATTTTTCACTGTGTCCTTCGGCCGCGATTCATCAGTTGAAAAACAGTTGTTCTACTCTGACGGAGATAAAAGATGCCCAATCATAAATCAGCCGAGAAGCGGATGCGCCAGAACGAGCGCCGCCGCGCGATCAACCGCGGCAACCGGACCGGGATGCGGACGCAGATCAGGAAATTGCGTGCCGCGCTCACGGCGGGCGACGGCGGCGCGATTCAAGATGTGCTCGCCAGCACCGTGTCGATGATCGATAAGTCGGTGCAGAAAGGCGTGCTGCATCGCAACGCCGCGGCGCGCTATAAATCGCGGCTGACGGCGCGCGTTAATCAGATGGCCGCCAAGTAAAACCGGCCTAAAGAAATAGTTTTATGAGACAGCGGGGCGGATCGTGAATGTGCGATCCGCCCCGCTGTCTTTCTTTTGCCCGTCGTGGAAGGAGAGGCGCGAAGATGGAAGCCGGGATTGCTTACCGCACCGACGCGGAAGTGGCGGAAGTGGCGCGGAAATTCGAGACGTGCGCCCTTCTTCCGCAAGACTTTGACCATCGCGCGCACCTGACGGTCGCGCTCTACTACCTCGCCAACTTCCCGGCGGAGATCGCCACTGCGCGGATGCGCGAAGGACTCCGGCGCTTGATCGCACATTACAAAGACACGGGCTATCACGAGACGATCACACTTTTCTGGCTCAAGCTCGTCCGGCGGTTTCTTGATGAGAGTGTTGGTGATCAAAGGCTCGCCGACGTGGCGAACGAACTGCTCGAAAAGTTCGGCGGCTCGAAGTTGCTGTTCGAGTATTACAGCCGCGAGTTGATTCAGACAGAAAAGGCGCGGGCGGAATGGGTCGAGCCTGATTTGAGAAAACTGTAGGGGCTGTGGACAAGTCCGCAGCCCAGATCGGCGTTTCGCCGATCTCATCAAGGTTGAATGGTTATCATGTTGATTATCGCGCTCGCGCGCGATTGGGCTGGGACAAGCCACAGCCCCTACAAGGAATTGAGTGTCAGGTCGCTAACTCGCAGACGAGCACTTCGAGTTGGAGGCGTGGCGTGGCCTGCGAAGTTTTGATCGCGAGGTCGGCGGCGGCAATGCGTTGGAGGCGACGCGCGAGGTCAGCGGCATCGGCGCGGCGGGCGGTGGCGAGGAATTCCTCGCGCTTACTAAAAGGCATCGCCACCAGACGAAAGACTTCCTCCTTCGGCTTGCCTCCGGCCATCAACTCTTTGGCGAGCGCGAGGCGATGAAAGTTGCCGGCGATGAGGCCGATCAGCATGACTGGCTCCGCGCCGTCGTCGAGCAGGCGATGAAGAGTTTGCAACGCCCGCCGCCGGTCGCGCGCGATCAGGTGATCGGTCAACTCGAAGTTCGACAACTCTCGTGAGCGTCCCACGAGGGCGTCAATTAAGTCCGACGTAATCCGTCCCACCGGCAGTGCGGCGGTCGCGAGTTTGTCCAACTCGTTTGCCAGCCGCCGCGCGCTTGGCCCCACCAGTGCGATGAGCTGGCCGAGCGTCCGTTCGTCCGCGTCCGCTTGCAGCTTCTTCAGACGCTCTTTCGCCCACGCGATCAACTCCCGATCCGAGAGCGGCGCGAATTCGACGCT
>JACCRA010000579.1 GCA_013813825.1 Pyrinomonadaceae bacterium
CACTGCCTCGCGCCGGCCCATGAAGCCTAAGTCGTGCGGGATCAGGTAAAACTGATTTTGCGCGGCGACGCCGTGCCCGGCATAGAAAACGATGACGGCGTCTTCGGGCTGCGCCTGCCCGGCGAGATTTGCGAGTTGTCGCAGGATGCTGGACTTGGTGGCCTGCGCGTCGAAGAGAGGCGTGATTTTAACTTCGGCGAATTGCGCCAAGCGGCTCTGCTGTTGCTGAAACTCCGCGCCGAACAATTGCGCGTCGGCGACGGCATAACGCAGATTGAATTGCGGGTTGGCGTAAGTGTTGAGGCCGATCACCAAGACATAAGCAATTCCTTTTCGCGCAAGGGACTCGTCCCCGCGCAAAAGCAGCGTGGCATCGTCACTCTTGACGTTATCGCGGTTAAAGGCGTAGGCGGTGAAGCGATTTTCTCCCGCCACGATGGACACGGAGGCTTCGAGCGTGACGCTTTTTTGCCCCTTGAGCGCGTCGCCCCGAAAAACTTTCACCAGCGCGCCGTTGTGGAAGAGCCGCACGTCGCGTGCGCCGCTACCGCCGCCGCCCGGTCGAGACGGCGCGGACGGCTCCTCGCCGACTTTGAGCGTGAGCTTCACACTTCGCGCCGCCACCGTCTCGCTTGCCGATTCGTCCGCATATCTCAACTCGATTTCCGGCCGCCGCCGATCTATTTGCGCGAGGTTGCGCGGAGCGACGGGGCGTTTGCCGGAAAGTAGCTCGGCCAACAGGCCCGGATAATAGAACTCGTTGAAGAAAGCCTCGACCGGAGCGACCGCCGTCGCCCCGAATCGCCAGTTGAGTCTGACCCAAGAAGCCGGGACTCCATCGAATAAACCGTCAGGCGTGACGACGACCCACGAGCCGTCGGCAAAGCCAATCACGTCCGCCAGTAGTTCGCCGGTCGCCGTCGCATAAATTTTCGTGGCGATGTCCCGCGCATTCGACGCGCCGGATTGTAAGTCAGCCGCGATCAGTAAGGCTTTACCATCCGTGCTGAAAGAGATGTCTCGCACCTCTAAGCCGTCCTGCCACCGGCGCACCAGTTGCCCGCTGTTAAGGTTCCACAGCTTGACGGTGTAACGTCCTTGATATTCTTCGCGCAAGACTAAGCCTTGCCCGTCAGGACTAAACTCCAGCGACGTAATGAAATCTTGGCTAGCATCGCCCGCTAAAGTTTTTCGGAGTTGGCCGGTCGCGGCGTCCCAAAGTTGCGTTTTGGCCTCCCGCGTAGCAGTCGCCAGCGTTTTGCTGTCGGGACTAAAGGCCAGCACCAAGTGAGGAATTTTACCGGCGGACCAAGATTGTTTGAGCGTGCCTGTCGCTGCCTCCCAGAGCGTAATGTTGCCGTCGTTCGCGGCGACCGCGACGGTGCTGCTGTCGGGGCTGAGAGCTAAGGATGTGGGCGCGGCGGTCAGCCCTGCGAGCGTTTTCAGCAACTCGCCCGTCCGCCAATCCCACACCTTCACGGTTTTATCGGCGCCGGTTGAGATTAACAATTTGCCGTCGCGGGTAAAGCGAATCTGCGTTATGTTTTGCGTGTGGCCGCGCAAGGTGCGCGCGAGTTTGACGGTCTGGCTATCGTAGATGTAAACGGCGTTCCCGCCTTTGAGGGCGGCGAAGGCTTGGCTGTCGGGACTGAATTGTAGTTGGCTGATGCTCTCTTCAAGGCGGCCAATTATTTGGCCGCTCTCAGTCCGCCAAAATCTGAGGTAGTAATTACTTCTGTTATTAGTCGCGGCGATGCGGCCGTCGGGGCTGAAATAAAACGCGGTAAAACCGTCGCTGTCGGCAAACTCCGAGCGGACGGAAAAGTTCGCATCCCACAGTTTCGCCGTGCCTTCCTCCACTCCCAGCAAGACGTTTTTGCGATTGGGATCGACGACCAGAGTGGAGCGCTTTTCCGTCGCCGTCTCGTAGGTGCGCGGGGGAGCGTTGCCCGCCACTTCCCACCGCCAGAGGCGGATGTAACCGGCGGTCAGAAAAGTCTTGCCGTCTGGATGAAAGGCGACTGAATTAGCTTGGAAGGCGTCGCCCACCCGCTCCATGTTGCTCACGTC
>JACCRA010000592.1 GCA_013813825.1 Pyrinomonadaceae bacterium
CTCTGGCCCCGCGCTCAACGCGGCGTCAACGAGACGTTCGGCGCGGCGCGCGACTACGGCACGCTCAACTTGCGGTTCGAGCAGGCCGGCGGACGGATTCAAGAGCGGCGCATAAAGGTAGGGAAAATCGGCTCGGCATTTCTCGGCGCGGCCGGCTCGGCCAATCGCGCGCGGCCACCGTGGGGCTGGTTCGACCGGGGCGACCGCCACCAACCGCCCGGCGAGTGGTTCTTCGATCCGGCCGCTACTGTCAAACGCCGCCTCCGCGCCGGGGACCAATTCGCGACCGTCTACGTCCGGCACCCGCTGGTGAAGTGAAACGACGCCACGGAAGTTGGCTGTCTGCCGCGGGATGCAAAACTAAACACAACCGGGGCTACGAGCGGCTATTAAATCATTTTCTGATCCGGGTGTGGCCGCGTATAGCCACGGCTAACTTTCAGTTGTCAGGTCCCTCTTCGGCTGCCCCTGTCGCTGATTTCCGGTTTTTCGTCCCTCATTCTTCATGGCGTCGCGCTTCATCTTCATGTAGCAGCACCACCTCGCCATCAATGACCCGTGCGAGATACTGGCCGGCGCGCATCGCCCACGCGACGCGGCGGCCTTGCCGCGCCAATTCAGCCCACTCGCTTTGCTTGTCGGGATTCTGTTCGACGAGGATCGCGCCGCTGGGCAGTTTGACGTGGCGGAGGCTGGAGCGCGAAAACCGCGCGACGCCGCGCCCGCCTCCGAACAGCTTTTCGTAGGCCACGAGGATGCGGCCGGCGGTCAACTCATCATCCGCCGTGTCCGTCTGATCGGGCCGAGACGTGTCCATCTTGCGTCCCAAGTTATTCGGCGTGGCCGTCCTCCCGGCGCTGCCCGTCAAGCAGTCGCCGGACCAGTTCGTGCAGTTCTTTCCCGCGGTACGGCTTCGTCAGGTAAGCGTCGAAGCCGGCGGCCAGTGCGCGCTGGCGGTCGGCCTCGGCGGCGAATCCGGTGACGGCGACGCACCGGATGCCGCGCGTCCGCGCGTCCGCCCGCAGTGCCGAGAGCGTGCCCCAACCGTCGAGGACAGGCATCGACAAATCAAGCAGCGCCAGATCGGGCGTCGCGGCCAGTGCCGCCGCGACGCACTCGCGCCCGTTGCACACTTCTTGTACGGTGTAGCCGGCGGCTTCCAGCATCACGCGCAACAGTTCGCGGTTATCTTCGTGATCGTCGGCAATCAGGACGCGGGCGTGCGACATGGAGGTGGCGATTTGCAAACTTGGTTCATGATTGATGAAGGCGATTAATCAATCTGAGTAATGTTTCGTGACCAGTTGCGCGGCCTTGCGCCAACTGATCTTCTGCCGCGGGGCTGCATAGTCGCTGTCAAGGGTGCGACTCATCATAAATCTAAAAGCGCAAATCGCAAATCGTAAATTCTCAAAATGAGATGCTTGACACCGCCCGCGCCCGCCCGCCATAATCCGATCAGGGGCGCGGTCGTGCTCTCGCACAGATGCCCGGCGCGGCACGCCTCTTCCGTTCAACCCTGAACGCATCACGCATCAAACTTAATCCGATCCGCGGGCGTCCGGCCCGACACCACTTTCAAGCCAGCGAAACGGAGGAGACCTACGGTGACAGGAAGCGAAGACTTGGGACAGAGTTTGCGCGCCGAAATGGAAAGCTATCTTGATCGGCGTCTGAGTGCGCTGCAAGAGGAACTGGCGCGGTTGCACGGCGAGATCAACGAGGCCTTCACCCGCCTCGCCGAGCGGCTGGAAAGCGAGCGGCACGATCCGTCGTTCGGACACGCCTTCTCCGAACAATTGCGCGACGTCGTCGGCGCGAGCAGCAGCGGCAGCGGGGATGCCGGCGGAGGGGCGACTTCGACGACCGACATGGCGCTCATCAAGGCCGCCGTCGAAGATATTCAAGGCCAGGGCACACAGGCCGACGTACTCAACACGCTGGTCAACCGCGCCTCTTCGTTCGCTCCGCGCGTCGCCTTCTTCGTCGTCAAGAACAATCGTGCGACTGGCTGGCGCGCGCGCGGCCTCGAAGGCACGGTTGGCGACGACTCGATCCGCGAGATTTCGCTGCCGCTCTCCGAACAGAATTTGTTGAGCGAGGCCGTCAACTCCCGCGCGACGTGGAGCGGCGCGCCGGGGACCAACGTCGGCGATCACGAACTGCTCAGCAGCTTCAGCGACGAGCCGCCGGCGCGCATCGTCGCCATCCCGCTCGTCGCGCGCGATAAGGCCGTCGCCGTGCTCTACGCCGACAGTGCCGAACTCGATGGCGAAGCCATTAACCTCGAAGCATTAGAGACACTGGTGCGTGTCTCCGGCATGGCCGTCGAACTTCGCGCCGGCGGACGCCTCGCGGCCGCCCCCGCGTCAACCGCCGCCGAGCCGGTCGCTGCGGCGGCGCAGTCCGCACCGGTGGAAGCGCCCGTAGCGAGCGCGCCCGCTCCCGCCGTCGTCAAGGAAACAGTCGCACCGGCCCCGGCTGAAAAGCCGGCCGCTACTCCCGTCTCTGTTACTCCTGTCTCCGTCACGCAAGCTCCCGCGCCGGCCGTTGCTGCCGCCCCTGCGGTGGAAGAAGAGAAATACGAGCAAGTTTCGGCCACCACCGAGCAACCACGCAGCCCGGTGCCCGCGCCACCGCCGCCGCCGATGCCTTCAGTCCCGCCGCTACCCCAACCATCGCCGGCCGTACCAGCCATGCCGGCGGCCGCCGATCCGCTGGCGCAGACGCAGACTATGCCAACAGCATCCGCGCCCCTCGGAACTAAGCGCCGCTGGGGTCAAGCCGAGGCCGAGTTGCCCGTCGAGGTGAGCGAGGACGAACGCCGCTTCCACAACGACGCGCGGCGCTTCGCCCGCCTGCTCGTCTCCGAGATCAAGCTTTACAACGAACAGAAGGTGAAGGACGGCCGGGTTGAAGGCAATCTCTACGAACGCCTGCGCGAAGAGATCGACCGTTCGCGGCAGATGTACGATAAGCGCGTCGCGGCCAACGTCGCTGAGCGTTACGACTATTTCCACAACGAACTGGTCGGCACGCTGGCCGAAGGCGACGCCACCAAGCTCGGCGCTGATTACCCGGCAACCGCCAGCAGCAGCGGGTAAAGGCAAAAGGCAAACAGCCAACAGGCGAAAGGCAAAAGTGAGGCGGCTGCTTTACTTTTGCCTCTCGCCTTTTTAGTTTTAAGCTGACAGCACGTCGGAAGAGCGACGGCATCTAAACGCGCGGGGAT
>JACCRA010000605.1 GCA_013813825.1 Pyrinomonadaceae bacterium
TGGTGGACATGCCGCCGGGTACGGGCGACGTGCAGTTGTCTTTGTCGCAGTTAGTGCCGGTGCAGGGCGCGGTGCTGGTGACGACGCCGCAGGAAGTAGCGATGGCCGACGTGCGGCGCGCGCTCAGGATGTTCGAGACAGTATCGGTGCCGATTCTCGGCATCGTCGAAAACATGAGCTACTTCGTCGCGCCGGACACGGGGCGGCGTTATAACATCTTCGGCGAGGGCGGCGGCCGGAAACTGTGCGAGCAATACAGCGTCCCGTTCCTCGGCTCGGTGCCGCTTGGCATGGAAGTGCGCGAGGGCGGCGACGCGGGCGTGCCCGTCGTCATCAGCCACCCCGATTCGCCGCAGGCGGCGGCTTTTCGTGGCGTCGCCGAAGAGGTGGCGCGGCAAGTTTCGATTGAGGCGATGAAGCCCGAACTGGTAATCTTGGGCAAAGCCCGTTAGAGTAGTCAGCAATTAGTTTTTAGTAGTCAGGTGAACAGCAGGGGCGAACGACTGACAACTCGAAATTGATTTCTGACAACTAAAACTGACGACTGATTACTGACAACTGATTACTTTTTGAAGGAGAAACAAATAATGTCAACAGCAACAATGCCGGCGGTGACGCTCGACGTGACGGAGGCGGCAGCCGGCGAGATCAAGAAATTTATGTCGAGCGAAGAGGGATTGCCGGAGACTTCGGGCTTGCGCGTGCGCGTGGTGCCGGGCGGGTGCTCCGGTTTCCAGTACAGCCTGAATATTGAAGAAGAGTCGAAGCAGGGCGACCACATTCTCGACGCCCACGGCGTCCGCCTGTTCGTGGACATGTTCAGCGCGCAATACCTGAACGGCGTCTCCATCGATTTCGTCAACAGCGTGATGGGATCGGGCTTCACCTTCAACACCCCGAACGCGACCGGCGGCTGCGGCTGCGGCTCTTCGTTCACGGCTTAAACCCAAAGCCACAGCAGAGGTCAGAGGTCAGAGGTTAGAGGTCAGTGAAAGCTGATTTCTTCTGACCGCTGATCTCTGCTTTTTTTTGCCCGTGTGGTTTTCTCTAACCGTCTTGATGTACACTCGGCCCGCAATCCAACACCTATTCATCAAGGAGCTTTGTAAAGATGCCGACGATCATCGCCGAGGCAACCGACGGGACGCAGACCATCGACGCGCAAGAGGGGCGCAAACTGGTGCTGGCAATTGAAGACGCCGGGATCGACATCCTGCACCGCTGTGGCGGCAACGCGAAATGCACGACCTGCCGCGTCGAAGTGTTGGCGGGCGATGCCGGCGAGATGAATGAAGCCGAACGCAACCGCCTCGCCGCCGAAGCCGGGCTGACCGAAAACATCCGCCTCTCCTGTCAAATCCGCGTGCAAGGCGATCTGGAAGTCCGCGTGTTGCGGCAAGCGAGTACCACCGGTTTAGCGCCGGGCACACGACCCTCGGAATAGAGGTCAAAGGTCGGAGGCCAGTAAAAAGACGCGCTTTTCTCCTGACCTCTGCTTTATTGCCCTTGTTTGCGGTCGGTGCTAATCTGCGGGCGTATTCACACAGCACAACTCGGACGGAAAGCAACGTCAGGCGTGGTATCGGTCGCATTCGCCAGAACGGTTGCCGCCTGTTAATTCTTCAACTTGACCGCGAACTTTGGTTCGTTATTGGTGAGATAAAACTTATGGTCGCTTGGGTAATTCTGATTTATGGCCTGCTGGTCGCGGTGGGCGGCGTGATGGGCTACGTGCGGGCGCAGAGTTTGCCGTCGTTGTTGGCGGGCGGCATCTCCGGGCTGCTGCTCATCGGTGCGGCCGTGGCGATGATGCGTGGCTCGTTCCAGTTGGGCTGGTGGGCGGCGCTCATTATCGCGCTGCTCCTGCTGGCGCGCTTCGGCGCGGCGGCGGTCAATGAGTTCAAGATGATGCCCGGCGGGCTGATGATCATTTTGAGCATCATCGCCATCATCGCCCTGCTGTTCGGGCGCACGGCAATGCGCGCCTGAACCAATGCGTCCCGGCGGACAAAAAGAGCCGGAGCGTCCATCTTTCGAGATTGTGAGAGCCGGAGGCATGGCGGCAAAAATTGACCGCCATGCCTCCGTCGCGTCCCCGTCTTAGACAACTTCAGATACGATTAAGGAGGCTCAACAAGCATGGCACACGAACTACCGCCTTTACCCTATGACGCCGCCGCGCTGGAACCGTTTATCAGCGCCGAGATCATGCAACTGCACCACGACAAGCATCACGCCACTTACGTCGAAAAACTGAACGGCGCGCTGGGGAATCACCCCGAATTGCAAAGTAAGAGCGCCGAGGATTTGATCCGCGAGTTGAACAGCGTGCCGGAAGACATCCGTAAGGCGGTGCGCGATAACGGCGGCGGCCACGTCAATCACTCGATGTTCTGGCAAATCATGAAGCCGGAAGGCGGCGGCGAGCCGACCGGCCAGATCGCCGCCGCGATCACTCAGACCTTCGGCGACTTCAACAGTTTTAAGGAGAAGTTTAACGACGGCGGCGTAAAGCAATTCGGCTCAGGCTGGGTGTGGCTCGTTGCGGGCGGCGGCAGCCAGTTGGAGATCGTCAGCACGCCGAATCAGGATAGCCCGCTGACCGACGGCAAGTTTCCCATCTTGGGCAACGACGTGTGGGAACACGCCTACTATTTGCAATACCAAAACCGCCGTCCCGAATACTTGAAGGCGTGGTGGAACACCGTCAACTGGGACGAGATCAACAAGCGTTTCGCCTCCGCCTCGCGTTAAGCCGGGCGACGCCCTAGCGGGTGCAAGCAAGCTAACAGATGATCCACGAAGGCACACGAAACGACACGAAGAAGAAGGCAGCTTTTCGTGTCGTTTCGTGTGCCTTCGTGGATCATGCTTTCCTAATCTATCCCATGCCCCGGATGTTTCCACGTCGTTTGCACGGTCTTCGCCGCAAACATCAATTCAGGAGAAAGCAATGAGAGCGTTAATCAGTCTTCGCTTCGTGTGCATGATTTTGTGTGGCGCGGCGGTCGCCCTCTCGCTGACGGGCTGCGCGACTGACACCAACCAGAACGGAAGCACGACCGTCACCACCACCGTCACGCCGCCAGCGTCCGCGTCGCCGTCGCCCGCAGCGCCAACTCTGGGTGTCGTCGAACGCCCGCAAAAGATCAAAGATCAAATGGCGCAACGCGGCGAGCAGGACGAGGCCGAGCCGGGCTTGCGTTTCGTCGAGCCGCGTGAGGGCGCTAACATCACTGGCTCGACCATCAACGTCAAGCTCACTTTGAGCGGCGACCTCAAAGGCTACAAACCGTCGAAGGACCCGGCGACGGGAATGGGCAATCACATCCACATCATCCTCGACAACCAGCCGTATGAGGCTTACTACAACCTCGATCAGCCGTTCGAGTTGCGAAACGTCACCGCCGGGCCGCACACCTTGCGCGTTTTCGCCTCACGCCCGTGGCACGAGAGTTATAAGAACGCCACTTCATTCCAGATGGTGACGTTTACCGTCAAAGGCGGCGGCGACGCCTCGCGGCCAACGACGACCGCGACCGGGCAAACGATGGCCGACAACAAAAACGTCAACGCGAACAAGCCGCCCGCCGCCGCCGCGAACGCCAACGCACCGAACGCCAACGCCGCAAACGCGAATGCTAACGCCGCGCCGCGCGAAGGCAAGGACATGCCGGCGAGCGCGGCCGGAAGCATCGACGCGACGAAGCCGCTCCTGACCTACAGCCGCCCGAAAGGCGAGTACAAGGGCGCGGACGCCGACGCCATCATGATCGACTTCTGGCTCTCGAACGCGAAGCTGCAAGGCGACGGCGGCG
>JACCRA010000613.1 GCA_013813825.1 Pyrinomonadaceae bacterium
GCTTGCGTTATCAACCGGGCAGTTCGTCGCGCTTCTATGTCGAAGCCTATTCGACACTCGCCGCCCGACAGACGCGCCTCTCGTCGCTCGATCTTCCCGACCGTCGCACCGGCGCGGGCCGCTCGCGCGCACAAATTCAAAACTTCTTCCGCCGGGGCGCTTGCGTGCGCGGCCTGACGACTCCGGGGACCACCGGCTGCGGGTCCGCCGGCGGCATCCTGACGCCGACTGGCGAGACGCTGGCGCAGGTGCAGAATCGTGTACTGCCGATTGGCGCTACTATCAATGGCGTGCGTGTCGTTGATAACAACACGGTCGTTCCCCTTTTCACCGCCGTTCCCGGCTATGGACTCGTCGGCTTACGTGGCGCGGTGCGCTTCGGCGAACACTCGGAAGTCTTCGTCGATTTCGAGAACATTGCCGACAAATCTTACCGCGGCATTAGTTGGGGCATCGATGGCGCGGGTCACGGCGTGACGCTCCGCTACCGGTACAAATTCTAGGTGCCAGTTGCCTGCCATGACGGCTCTACTCTCCGTGAAGAACAACGATCATTCACAGCGAATGAATGACGTGGCAGACTTTGCCCCAGACCTCGAACTCCATGCTTTCGGTAATGCGGATCGGTTCGTACTCTTCATTTTCTGGGACCAGCCAGATTTCGCCGTCGCGGACGCGCAGGCGCTTGACGGTCAGTTCGTCGTTGATGCGCGCGATCACCACGTCGCCGTCGTCGGCTTCGGCGGCGCGATCCACGATCAGAATGTCGTCGGTGTCAATCCCTGCACCGATCATCGAGTCGCCGCTGACGCGCACGAAGAAGGTCGCCGCCGGATGGCGCACCAGATAACGGTTGAGATCAAGCCGTCCCTCAACCCAATCCTCCGCCGGAGAGGGAAACCCCGCCGACACCCGCACCACGAACAACGGGCGCAACAGACGCACACGCTGATCCGGTAGCCAGACCGCCGCGACATTCATACTTGCAACTTTAGCCAATGGATGAAACAACACGCGGACAGTGTACGCAACGAGAGACGTAAAGCGCAATAGATTTTTGTGCGATTGTTTAAGCGTGAAGAATTGCGGCGGCGGGCGCACGCTCTTCCTCTTCGCCAATTATTCTCCGCCCCTCGTCTTCACAGACGCCACGAAGAACGACTTCACTTTATCCCTCATCCCTCATCCCTGCTCTCAATCGCCCGCGTAGGCGATCTCCATCCGGCGGATGCGCCAGCCGGCGAAGACGAGGACGAGCGCGGTGACGACGAGCAGGCTGGGGACGGAAATCCACGCGGGCGTCGGTTCGGCGACGATGGCGAATATCCCTTGAGACAAATGCACGGGCGCGAGCGAGTCGAGATAGTGAATGACGCTCGCCTTTTTCAAGAGCGGCGGCAGCAGGAAGTTGAGCCACTCCCAGCCGTAGAGGAGGACGGCCGGGACGATGGGGTTGCGGAAGAAAAGTCCGATGATCAGGAAGACCGCGCCGTAGCCGACGCAGGCCAACGCGGTGATGCCGGCATAAGTCAGCAGGCGATTGAGGCCGGGGCCGTCGAAGAAAAACTGCGCGGCCTGACCGGGGAAGTGCGGCACGTACATCAGCAGGTAAGTGATAATCGTCGCGCCGGTAAAGAGCGTGATCGCCGCGACGAGTCCCGATAAGTATTTGCCGACGACTAGCACTTCGCGGCGCACCGGCGCGAGGAAGTAATAGTGGAGGCTGCGATCCACCATCTCGCCGCGAAAGAGGTTCATGAAAATCCACGCGCAGCCGAAGAAGACAAGCGTGCGAAGCATCAGCCCGCCGTAAAAGCCCGCGTACATCTGGCCGATGAGGTTGATATTCTGCCACTCGCGCGCCGGCGGCTTGATGAGGGCCAACGCCGCCAGCAGCAGAATCGGCAACAGCGCCAGCAAGTAGATCAACAGCGCGCGGCGTCCCAAAAAATTCCGCCGGATTTCCAGCCGCATGATCGCCAGCGTCTGCCGCACCCACAAATCCCACGGCAACTGCCCGCCCGCCGACGGCGCGGCCTCTCTCTCTAAGTGTTTCGCTTCTTCCTCGGCAGCCTTCACGCTTGCGCTCATTCCTTTTCTCCCAAAAGTGACGAGTGATGGGCAAGAAGTTTAGCTTGCCACTCGTCAACTCGTCACTGTATCAGATATTGATAGACCGCATTGAGATCATCGTCGGCCGGAGCGACGGATTCGATCTTGAGATCGTCTT
>JACCRA010000620.1 GCA_013813825.1 Pyrinomonadaceae bacterium
TGGGCGACCGCAAGTTTACGTCGCCGCCGCATTCTAACGTCACGTGATCGTGGCCTCGCCGGTAGTTGTTGGCAAGTTTCCCCGCGAATTAAACGGAGGTGTTGAATGCGAAGATTGGGAATAACGAGAAGTTCTAGAAAAGCCGGCGCGATGGCGCTGGCCGTTTTTTTGGCGTGGGGCTGTCAAAATTATTCGGCGTCCGGCAGCAGCAGTAGCGGCGGCGGGACGAACGCGAGCCAGCCGAAACAATTGAAGCTCGATCTGAACAAGGCAATCGAGGTCGCGCTGCCAAAATTCCAGCGCGACTTGCAGCCCGCCGCTTTCAAGACAACGGACGGTAAGCAGGGTTGGGCGCTCAGGATTCCGGGCGAGCGGCCTATCGCGACGCCGGCTTACGCGGACGGGATGCTCTTTGTCGGCGGCGGCTACGGCTCGCACGAGTTTTACGCCTTCGACGCGGAGACCGGCAAACTCGTCTGGCAGATCAAGACTTCTGACGACGGACCGACGGCGGCCGTGGTCGAAGACGGCCTCGTCGCCTTCAACACCGAAAGTTGCACGCTGATCGTCGTCGAGGCCAAAACCGGCAAGCTGGTCTGGCAGGAATGGCTCGGCGATCCGCTGATGAGCCAGCCCGCCATCTCGCAGGGACGCGTCTATATCGCGTATCCGGCCGGGCAACACGGGAAGGGACACCAACAACACCCGCCGGCGCATATTCCGCAGAACCATCAACAGGCCGCGAAGCCGCCCCAGCAGCAGGCGACGCAGGCGGGAAATAACAATGGTGTCGATGAGAGCGACGTTCAAGGCAGTCACCGGCTGCTCTGCGCCGACTTGCGAACAGGACGTCATCTGTGGGAGCGGACTATCACGGGCGACGTGATCACCGCTCCGGTCGTCTCCGGCGATCAGATTTTCTTTACCTGCTTTGATGGCACTTCGTACAGCCTGCGCGCGGTGGACGGAACCGTCGTCTGGAAGAAACAGAACGCAGGAACCAGCGCGCCGGTCGTCGCGAACGGCGACGTGTTGCTGACGGAGAAGGAGCAGCGCGGCGACAAGCAGTACGAGGGACTGAAGCGTTACGACGCTCTGCGCGGCGCGGAGAAAAACGAGGGACTGTTGGCGCGCGAAGAGGCGCAGTACCTCGGCGAGAACAAAGGCGGCGGGGTCGGCATTAGCGCCAAGTCGCAGGCCGCGCTTGATTCGTCAGTCGGCTTCAGCACCGCGCCGGAAGCCGCGAAGTTGAAGGAGGCGAACAAGCACCTCGGCGTCAGCACTGTGGTCGGCGCGTGGGCGTATCAAGGATCGCGCGCGGCCTACAGTCGCGGCCGGATGCTCAACGCGCAGGGAAAATATCTAAACTCACTCGACGCGAAAGACGGGCGCTTCGCGTGGCGCGCGGAAGTCAGCGGCGTGGGCGTCGGCGACAATCAGCAAATCTTCTCGCCGCCCGCGCTAGGGGACCAATTCATGTACCTCGGCAGCTTGCTCGGACATCTCGTCTCGGTGCGACAAGAAGACGGCGAATTGGGCTTCGCCTATGCTTTCAAACAGCCGATGGCCTTCCAGCCCGCACTCGCCGGCGGCAACGTCTATGCCGGCACTAACAACGGCCTCCTCATCTGTCTCAAGACCGGCGACAAGGACGCCGACGGCTGGCACATGTGGGGCGGCAACGCGCAGCACAACAAGGAGCAGTGAAGACAAAAGGGCGAAAGGCAAAAGTGAGTGACGGAATCGAGGGAGAAGAGCTGTTGCGAAGTCGTGTGGCTTTGCGCCACTCAAACCGCCCGCTGGCCTATTCTCCGACCTGTCTCTCATTTTGCCTTTTGCTTTTTTGCCTTCGGTTAAAGCCGCAAATTTTAGCCGCCGGTTGTTTCGCCACCCAGCAGTGTCAGGACTTCGCCGGTGATATAGCTGGAATCGGCTTCGGAGGCGAAGAAGACGAAGGCGGGCGCGATCTCTTCGGGTTGCGCGGGGCGCTTCATCGGCGTCTCCGCGCCGTGCTCAGCAACTTTCTCGGCGGGCTTGTCCGCGACGTTGAGCGGCGTCCAGACCGGGCCGGGCGAGACGCAGTTGACGCGGATGCCGCGCTCCACCAAGTTCCGCGCCAGCGA
>JACCRA010000624.1 GCA_013813825.1 Pyrinomonadaceae bacterium
CCGCCGCACCGACTGGACCAGCCGCCGGCGACGGTCCGGTTTACGAAATGACGCTGGCGCGGTTGTTAGGACGCGGCGAGCCGATGTATTTGCGAAGCGCGGCGGGCGAAGGCCAAGTGCTGATCCCAGTCTCCGCCCGCATGAAAATCAACAGTTTGAATTTGCACTTGGAGTTCACCAACTCGATCTCGTTGCTTCCGGAGCGTTCGCAGTTGGTTGTCTCCATTGACGACGTAGTGGTGAAGCAGTTTCCCCTGCGTCCCGCGCCGGCGACCGTCATTGAAGACATCGCGTTGCCCGTCAATCTTCTGACGCCGGGCTATCGCCGTTTGAAGTTCCGCGTCGCGCAGCACTACACGTTGGAATGCGAGAACCCGGCCGCGCCCGAATTGTGGACGCAGATCGACACGGCGCGCTCGCGCCTGACTTTGCGCGGCGGGATGCAGCCGCTGTCCACCCCGACGCTCGCGCGCCTCGGCGACTTGGTGGACGAAAAGCTGTGGGGCGAATATGCCGTCAACATCGTCACCGCGCACCAAAGCTTGCGCGACGAGCATCTGCGCTGGGGATCACTCGTGGCGCAGGGCATGGCGTTGCGTCTGAAGTTTAAGCCGCTGCAACTGAGCCACGTCGCGGCGACGCGCGGCGGAAGCAGCGGCGGTGGTGGCAGCGGCCTCGATCAGACGGCGCTGAAAGGCCGCGATAATGTCTTCATCGGGACCAGTGCGGAACTGTCCGGGCTACTGCCGCCGGACATCATGTCGCACGTCGGGCGCAACGGATTTGTCGGTGTCTTCCCGCTCGCGGGCGATCCGGCGCACTTCGTTGCCGTCATCTCTGGCGGCAACGATGAGGACGTGACGCGCGCGGCGACCGCCTTTCCGTTCATGAACTTTCCTTTCCCCGACGCGCCGTTCACAGAGATCGCCGCCAACGAAATTCCCAAATTTCCGGCCTACGCCGCTGAGCGTTCGATAAACGTCAACGCCACGTATCCGTTCACGTACTTCGGCGCGCAGACAACGACGCTGCGCGGCATGAGTTCCGGCGACGTGTCGTTGGAGATGAACGTGCCCGCCGATCTCTTCGCGCGCGAGACGAGCGTCGTGGAGCTGAGCCTGCATTTCTCCTACGGCGCGGCTCTCAGGAACGACTCGGTCTTAAACATCATGCTCAACGACCGCTTCGAGAACGTCGTCCACTTGGGCGACGAGGGCGGCGCGGTTTATCGCGATTACAAAGTCTCGATCCCCTTACGCTCGTTCCGCGCCGGACGCAACACCTTGACGTTGGTCCCCAACATGACACCGTTCGTCTCCGGCAAGTGCGAGATCATTCAAGACCATAACCTTCAGTTCACGCTCTTTGACGACTCGACGTTGACGGTGCCGAACGCCGCGCACTACGTCCGAATGCCGAACTTAAAACTGCTTCAGGCCAGCGCGTTTCCGTTCGCCAAGCAGCCGGACGGCGCGGGCTTTGGCGTCCATGTGTTGGCGAACGACTCGCGGACAATCGCGGCGGCGTGGATGCTGACGGCGAAGCTCGCGCAGGTTAGCTCCGTTCCGCTATATCAAACGACAGTGTCTTTCGGCGCTCCGGAAGACGAGCGGCACTGGCTGCTGGTTGGTCCCGTCGGCGCGATTGATCGGAAACTGCTCGCTGAAGCCCCGCTCAATTCCAAAGCGCCGTTCACTACGCCCCTGAGCGTCAATTCGGACGAGGGTGAATTGACGTGGCCGGGGCGCATCGTGCGCGGCGTCGTCAACCGCTTTCGCGGCGGACCGGCCACGTCCGAGCCGCAGATGGTTCGCATCACGCAGAGCGGGGGCTTCGGCGAGTACGCCGCGCTGATGCAGTTCGAGTCTTCGGCGATTGATAAAACAATCACCATCGCGACCGCCGATAATGCTGAGCGTCTATCCGCAGGCGTCAACCAACTGGTCCAGCCCGAATTCTGGAGCCAGATGCAAGGCGATTACACAGTCTGGCGCGATACGCCGCAGACGGTGCGCTGGCAATTAGCCGGGCCGGCTTATTACGAGGGGGACATCGGCATGGGCGGGTGGCTGGAATATCTCTTCTCGCACAACCCCGTCTTCTGGTCGGCGTTATTCATCATCCTGATCGTCGGGCTGGCGCTTTTGACGCGGCATCTCCTGCGACGCTATCGCACGCAGCACCACGAGCCGGCGGACGATCTCGCCACGCCCTGAATCTTTGGATCAATTGTAGGGGCAGAGGCCTTGTCCCAGCCCAGATCGGCGCTTCGCCGATCTCATCAACATTGGATGGCTGTTGCGTCAATTACCGCGCTAACGCGCGGTGGGCTGGGACAAGG
>JACCRA010000643.1 GCA_013813825.1 Pyrinomonadaceae bacterium
AGTTCCATATCGATGCCGACCGTGCCCGCCGAGTGAGTGGGGGACTCGTCAGGCACTGTGGCTGGCGCTGGCTGGCGCGCGATGCGCCTGCCCGCTGCGCGCGATTGTGGCCGCCGCGCGTTCGCCACTATGTCATGCTGAGCCTGGTCTGTCGGTTGCGAGACGCCTGCGCGCTGCGGTTCGTGAGGGCCGCTTAACGGCGGTTGCACCGGCCCGGGAACTGTGGCGATAGGCATCACGCTCGCTTGTTGTCCCGGTCGGGCGCGCGGCAGTTGTCTGAAAACGAGTTGAGCGGCGAGCGCGGCGGTCAGCAGGATTACGATCAGCGCAGCGGCCGCAAACGCCGGGCGTTGTTGCCAAAAGTGCGCAGGGAAGAACGACGCCGGCGGAGTCAAATTCTGCTCTTTAATCCGCGTCAGCACGGACTGCCGCAATTGTTCGTAAAACTCGTCTGCAAAATCCACTTGTCGCGCCGCCTGCTTGATCCACTCTTGGCTCGTGCGGTACTCGCTTGCGAGCGCCCGGCAGTTTTCGCAAGCCTCCAGATGCGCGGCGACGGTGTGCGCCGCGCGCGGTTTGAGCTCGCTGCTCAAGTACAGCGGCAGCCGCTTCGCCGTTCGCGCGCAGACTGTTCGGCTAAACATTTCGTCCCCCTCTCTTCACCCAGCGCTCGCAGTACAGTTTGAGTTTGCGGCGCGCTGAACTGACTTGTGTGCGAATCGTCACCGGGCGCGAGCGCAGGATGCGCGCCACTTCCGCGGTCGGCAACTCTTCGAGATCGCGCAGGATCAGCGCAGCACGTTCTTTCTCCGGCAGCGTCTGGAGCGCCCGCGCCAGCACCGCGCTCTGCTGGTTGAGTAGCACGCTCTCTTCCGCGTCGCCGCAAGAGGTCAAACTCTCCGGCAAGTTGCGATCTTCCGCGAAGGCCGGCGAAGCCTCTCGCCGCCAATCCATACCGGCGCGCTGCCGCTGGCGCGCAATGTCGTGGCAGACGTTCAGCGTAATCCGGTAAAGCCAGCCGTGAAAATCCTGTCCGGCGCGGTAGCGGTGCAGGTACTTGTAAACCCTGAGAAAAATTTCCTGCGCGGCATCGCGCGCGTCCTCGCGGTTGCCGAGCATTCGCCACGCTGTCGCGACGACTTTGCGCTCGGTCGCGATGATGACTTGCTCGAAGGCCGCCGTGTCGCCCGCCGCCGCCCGCGCCACTAGTTGCGCGAAGGCATCATCCGCTGGCGCGTTCGTCCGCGCGTCCACCAGCGGCGGCAACTCGCCGGCCATCAACATGCAGTTAGCTATCGCACCCGGCATTTCTAAGCGCCCCTCTTCTCCGGCTGTCTCCTCATCTTCACTACTCGCCCGGCGGCAAAACCGTTGAAAACAATTTCTCTACTCACACGACACGGACGGCGCGCAGTTCCGGCAATGGGTGGACTCTCAGGTTTAACAAACTAAATTTGAAACTATCCGCAATCATCTTTGATCTCAAATTTAAAATTCGAAATCTCAACTGGAGTTGCGTCTTCAGTATTCAGGGACTGCCGTCCGTCCGGCTTCCGGCTGCGGATGCGCGCCGAAAATAGTTGACGGGAGGCGTGCGAACCACTACAAGATGCTTACTTCGGGAAAGCAATTAACGGCCCGGAGATTGCCGGCCGTCGCGTTGCATCATGCCGCCGGACGCCGAACCCCAACAGCAGCCGGAGGGCCGTCATGCGAAGAATCGATCTCAGAAAAGCGCAGGCTGCCCGCGCCAGCACCATCCGCGACATCAACCGCCAGATCGTCTTAAACTATGTGCGCGACCGCGAGCCGATCTCACGCGCCGAGATCGCGCGCGAAACGGATTTGCAGCGTTCGACCATCTCGACCATCGTTGAAGATTTGAAGTCGCTCGGCTTGATCGAAGAGATCGGCGAGGGCGAATCGACCGGCGGACGCCGCCCGACGTTGCTGCGCCTGCGCGCGGCGGGCGCGACGGCCATCGGCGTCGATCTTACGCCTTCGGGCACTACCGTCGTCGCGAGCGATTTGGCTGGGCGCGTGCTGGCACGCGAAGAACTGCCACGCGAACTCGGACGCGAGAAACTGGTCGAACTGATCAGCGATTCGATCCATCGGCTTGGCGCTCACGGCGCGGAGCACGGCGGCGCCGTCGAGGGCGTCGGCGTCAGCCTGCCGGGCCTCGTCGATCCGCTGAACGGGCGGGCGATCTACATTCCTTATTTCGAGTGGCGCGACTGGCCGGTGGCGCAAGAGATCGCTCGCGCCACCAACCTCCCCGTCACGATTGACAACGACGCTAACGCGGCGGCGCTGGCCGCGCTCTGGTTCGGGCGACCGGAGATCACCGAAGCGCGCGACTTCATTATGGTGTTGGTGGCCGAGGGCGTCGGCACGGGGATCGTCTTCGACGGGCAGATTTACCGGGGCGAGCGCGGCGCGGCGGGCGAGTTCGGCCACATGATCGTCGGCGCGGGGACGGACGCGCCCGTTGCCTGTTCGTGTGGCAACCGCGACTGCTGGGAAGCGTTCGCTTCGGGCCGCGCGGCGGTGGCGCGCTATCTGCGGGAAACTGCGGCGGGTGACGGGGCGGCGGCAGCCGGCCTCACTCTCGGCGAGGTGGTGGATCGGGCGCTGGCCGGCGAGCGCGCGGCCGTCAGGGCGCTCACGGAGACGGCGCATTACCTCGGCATCGGCATCTC
>JACCRA010000673.1 GCA_013813825.1 Pyrinomonadaceae bacterium
GCGTTGCCCCGCCGGTTTATCGTCATCGTTTTTGCGTTCTGTTGCGGAGCGTGCGGCGGGACGGTTTCGCGCCCCGCCGCGCCGCCACCCGCCCCGGCTCTGCCCGCTGCTTCCGCTCCGCTGCCCTCCGAGGCCGAGGCGGTTGAAGGGACGATCCGCTTTCTGGAAGAGCGCGTCAGGGAAGACCCGGAGGATTTTGTCGCCCTCAATAAACTGAACGGCTATTACTTGCAACGCGCGCAGGAGAGCGGTGATGTCAGATATTTGGAATTGGCCGAGCGCGCCGCCCGCGACTCGCTTAAGTCGATCCCCGCCGAGATGAACTCCGGCGGATTAGCCGGACTCGCGCAGACTGTTCATAACTTGCACGATTTCGCCGCCGCCCGCGATCACGCGCTCAAGCTGGCGCAACTCGAACCACGCAAAAGCTATCCGCAACGCATCCTCGGCGACGCCTTGCTAGAGCTTGGCGATTACGACAAGGCGGAGGAAGCCTATCGCCGGATGCAGAAGCTGAGTAATTTCGAGAGCACTCTGACATCCGAGGTTCGCTTGGCCCGGGTGGACCAGTTACGTGGTCGCCCGGAGGTCGCCCGGAAACGCTTCGAGCAGGCGCTGCTGTTGGCCTCCGACCAAGCGCCGCCGCAAGCGGAAGTCGTCGCTTGGTGTCGCTGGCAACTCGGCGAAGCGGCCTTCGCGCGAGGGGACTATGCGGCGGCCGAGCAGCACTCTCGCGACGCGCTGGTGACGCTGCCCGATTACTACCGGGCAACCGCCTCGCTGGCGCGCGTGCTGGCGGTCCGCGGCGATCTGAATGGCGCGATTGCCGGATACGAGAAGGTCGTCAAGCGGTTGCCCGATCCGTCGTTCGTCGCGGCGCTCGGTGATCTCTACAGGTTGGCCGGAAGAGAGCGAGAGGCGGCGGCGCAGTACGCGCTCGTCGAACAAATCGCGCGCCTCAGCGAACTAAACGGCGCGCTCTACAATCGCCAACTGGCGCTCTTCTACGCCGATCACGACATGAAGGCCGCGGAGGCTTACGCACTGGCAAAACGGGAATATGAACTGCGGCGAGACATCTACGGTGCGGACGCGCTGGCGTGGGCGGCGTTAAAAGCGGGCAAACTTGACGAAGCGCAGGCCGCCATTAAAGAAGCGTTGCGCCTGAACACGGAGGACGCGAAACTTTTCTACCACGCCGGGATGATTGCCCGTGCCGCCGGCGACCGCAACGCGGCGCGCGCGCATCTATCGCGCGCGCTCAAGCTCAATCCGAAATTTGATCCGTTGCAGTCCCCTCTCGCCGAGAAAGCCCTCGCCGAGTGAGTAGCGTGCGCATCTCTTAATCATTCGACTGCCGAATGAAAACACCTTAGTCATTCAACTTATGCCGAATCATTCTTCAGCGCCCGCCGTGAGTCGCCTGTTATCAGGCGTCTTCGTGCTGCTCTGCATCGCTAATCTGGCGACGGATGCGGGCGCGCACCCACTCGGAAATTTCACCGTTAATCATTACGTCCGTCTGGAATTAGGCGATGCGCGCCTCCACGTGCGCTACGTGGTGGACATGGCCGAGATCGCCTCTTTTCAGGAGTTGCAACAGGTGGACGTGGATGCCAACGGCCAGACCAGCGACGCGGAGTTGCAAACTTACGCGCGGCGGACGGCGGCCGAGTACGCCGGCAAGTTGCTGCTCTCGCTTGACGGCGTGCGCGTCCCGCTCGCAGTGACGGGGCAGCGCATCACCTTGCCGCCGGGCGAAGGCGGGTTGCCGACGCTGAGAGTCGAGTGCGATTTCGACGCCGCGCTACCCGCCACCGCGGCGTCGGCAACGGGCGCGACGACGGGGCGTTTGCAGTTCAGAGATGCGAATCACGAGGGGCGTCTCGGCTGGCGCGAGATCGTCGTTGCATCGCGCGGCGGAGTGCGCGTGTTTAATTCGACGGCCTACGGCAATGGATTGACGAACGAGTTAAAAGAGTATCCGGAAGACAAATTGGCCGCGCCGCTGAATGAACAAGGGGCTGACTTGTCATTCACGATTGGCGCGTTGCCGGAAGGCGCAACGCCACTCAAGACGCGTGAAGGTAAGGCGGTTGCGGCGGCGGTGCGGGATCGCTTCGCCGAATTGATCAACGTGCCGGAATTGACGCCGGGCGTTGCGCTCGTCGGCCTGCTGTTCGCGGCCGTGCTCGGCGGCTTTCACGCGCTTTCGCCCGGCCACGGCAAAGCGGTGGTCGCGGCTTACCTGATCGGCTCGCGCGGCACCGCGAAGCACGCCGCCTTTCTCGGCTTGACGGTGACGATCACACATACCTCCGGCGTCGTCGCACTCGGCGTCGCGACGCTGTTCGCCGCGCAATACGTCGTCCCCGAACGACTCTTCCCCATTTTGTCGCTCGTTTCCGGTGCCATCGTCGTCCTGCTCGGCGCGAGCCTGTTCGTCAAACGACTCTCCGCCGCGCTCGGCTTGGTCCCGCCCGAACACACACATCATCATCACGACGATAATGGGCACACGCACTCTCACGCTCAGCAACACGAGCACGAGTCAGCCGACGCTCATCACCACGAGCGCACTCACCACGAGCACGCTCATCACGAGCATGTGCACCACGATCACGTCCATCATGATCATGTCCATGACATGCACGCTGATCACGATCATCTCCAACACGAGCACGCCCACGCCGGAGGATTGGTCCACTCGCATGGCGGCGGGCGCGC
>JACCRA010000682.1 GCA_013813825.1 Pyrinomonadaceae bacterium
GCCCACGGCGTCGCGATGAATTTCCAGAGTGTCTTGGCCGTATTCGAGTTCGTAGGAGATTGACGCGCACTCGGCCGGCAGCTTCTTCGGCTTCCTGACGGGGACGAAGCCCGCGCCCAAGTGATAGGCCAGCGCCGGCGCGAAGATAAAGCCACGCGCCTCGATGCCGATCACCGTATCAACTTTCATCCCTTCAAACTCCGAGGCCAGTGCGTCTACCGTCTGGCGCAGACCTTCCGGGTGCTTCAACAAGGTCGTGATGTCGTAGAAATTGATGCCGGGCTTCGGAAAGTCCGGCACTTCGCGGATCAGTTGTTTGAGTTGGTCCATGATCAGTTTTCAGTTTTCAGTTTTCGATACGGAAGAGGCTGTATGAGCCTGTGGGTTCGATGTTGATCTCTTCGAGGCGCTCGACGCGGCTGAACTTTGGGCCGGCGCATAGTTCGTGTCTGAAGGCTTCAACGCCGCCGGGCGTGCCTTCAACGTGGACTTCGACGCGACCATCGGCCAGATTGCGGACGTAGCCGGTCACTTGATGCGCGGCGGCGGCGCGTTGAGCGAAGTAGCGATAGCCGACGCCTTGCACTTCACCGTTGATCAGAAATTTGCGGGCGATGAGCATGTGAGCCACCCTCTGAAGATGTCAGCAACCGAATCGTGTCTTGTCGGACGCGCCATCCTAAAGGAACACTTCGCGAAAAAGCAATTCAATGCCTTGTCGTCAGTTCGACGATCCGCACGCCGCCGGGCGGGACGCGGACGGCGAGTTGGTCAGGGCCGCCGGAGTTGCGTTTGACTTCGACCTCCGTCTCCGTCGTCCATTCGTTGGCGCGTTCGATCTTGTGATTGCCGCGCAGTGCAATCGAAACGTCCGCCGCCTCGTCGCGCTCGACTCTGGCGAGTCCCTGCTGCGGCTTATAGACGCCGCGATTGTTGATCAGCGTGACGACCCAGCCGGTTGGCGTGCGGTTGACGAGATGCTGAATCTCGCCGCGAATCTGCAATGGCGTCACGTCGGCGAGCAGGTGCGTGAGCAGGTGCGCGGCGATTGGCGTGATGCGCTCATCGAGTCCGAGCAGATCGGGGATGGCGCAGAAGACGACGCGACCCCGCCCGACGCGATGAACAGTGACGAGCGGATCGCCGGAGGAGGGCGCGCGCATCAGCACTTCAACGCCGCCGCGCGGCTCGACGCGCGCGTAGCGAAACATTTGGCCGGAGAGATTCGTCCCGGCCTCGTTCGCCGCCAAGCAAGCGGCGTCGTCCGCTTCGGCCATCTGGTTCAGCACTCGCACGCCGAGCAATTCGGAAGGCAGGCCGCGCGCCTGCGCGGCGTTCAGCACCAACGTGCCGCCGCCCCGCACGTACTTGTCCAGCCGCTCGGCCCAACCCGGCTGCCACTCGATGTGACCGCCGGCGATGAGCGCGCGGTAAGCCCCGAACGTCTCCGGCCGCGTCTCGGCGGAAGCGACCAGCACATCGCAGACATCGCCGAAGATTGAGTTGACGAAAGCCTGCCGGTCGGCGGTCGCCGGCTCGCCCTCGACGACGTTAGTTGGATAGTAAGCCGCGCCGAATAACTCGCGCAGCGCCCTGTCGCTCCGGTTGATCGGAGACACGCCGAACGGATAGTGCGGATAGTCGGTCATCTCCCAGCCGTGCGCGGGATCGAGCAGAAAGGCGACGGGCGTGTAAGGCGTGCCGCGTTCCGGGTGTTTTTCGGCGAAGCGCATGAACTCGTCCGTGATGCGGCCGAGCGGGTTGAGTTGGAGCGAATGCGTGCCGGGGCCGGGCTGGAAAAACTGATCAAAACCCTGTTCGAGATAGATGGCCGAAGCGCCCGCCATGTAATAAAGGTAATAATTTTTGCGATACCAAGCGAGCGACGGCCCCATCGTCGCGCCGTAGCGCGTGTGAAAGAAATGGCGCGGGCCGGCGAAGTTTTGCGCCTCAGTGAAAGTCGTCGCGGTGTCGCCGAAGTTCGGCGCATGGTAATAGAGAAAGGCGCTGCCCGATTGTCGCGCGCCGCCGCGCGTAAAAGCGATCCGCATCGCCGTGTTCGGCATCACGGCGGCTGTCTCCATCCCGATCAATTTCACGCCCCAACGCCCGAGCGCGTGCGCGTAAGTGGTGCTCGCGGTGGAGAGCGCCGGGATCAGCTTGGGCCACATCGCATCGGCCGTGACGTGAAAAAGACCGCTCCACTTTTTTTCGAGCGCGCGCGTGTAGGCGATGCGGTTGGCTTCGAGCAACTCGCGGCGCGACATGTCGGGCGACAATTTCAAGCTCGCCTTCACGTCCGGCCAGACGTAGCCGATGCTCTCGCCCGAAATCCAGCCGAGGAATTGCCCGGAGAGTTCGCCGGTCAGCAGTTTCCAAGCCTCCTGTCCTTCGGCCTCCGTCAAAGTCAACGTGCCGTAGTTGATCAGGATGGCGAAGGGCGCGCGCGTCTCGCGCAGGTAGCGCACAAAGGCGCTGCCCTCTTTCAGATGCTTGCCGAGTTCGTTGATGTAGATGACGGGCACGACGAGCTTCGAGTCGAAGAGCGGCACTTCGCGCGCGCCTTTGTATTTTTCGACGAAGGCTTCGATTGGTTCGGCATTGAACGGGTAGAGCGGTCGCGCCGCAGTGGCGGTGGCGTCGGGCGACAACTCGGACAACTCCCAAAATTTTTCCGAGATGTTCCACGGCATCTGAAAATCGCGATTCGCGACGAGCGGACGCCGCCACGCCGGCGGCACCACGCCGTGCTCGTCGAACTCAATGAGCGGCGCGAGCGAAGGGCGCTGTTCGTTCCATTCTCGCAGCACGCGCGTCGCCGCGAACGGAGGCTTGCGGCGGCCTTCAGGTTGGTAACCGGGATCGTTCGTCAGCAGAAAACAATCGACGTGGCGGCGCGCGTCCGCCGCGCGCTCGATCTCAATCGAGACGCGCGCCGCCCCTGTGCTCAGATTCACGGCGGGCGCGGCGTCCCACATAAACGCCCAGCCCCAATACATGCCCACTTCATCGTGCGAATCAATGCGGTCGCGCACGCCAAATTCGTGACGGGAAATCTCACGCCCCTGTTGCGTGATCCTGATCGCAAAGTTTTCGCCCCGCCGCGCCCAATCGGCATAGCGCACCCAGAGGCGATAGCTGCCCGCGCGCGGCACTTCGATCTCCTGCGTCACAGTGGCACGAATTTCATCGTGGCTGGCCGCCAGCGAGTTCCACTCGCTCTCGCCGCCCTGCGACCACTCGGCCGAAACGCCGGGGCCGTTCATCCCCCAGCCCGGCGCTTCAACGCGCGGGCGGTTCATCCACGACGGATTGAGGTACGGTTCATGCCTCTCGTCCGTCGCCACGCCGCGCATGTTCTCCGCCTCGTACCACAGATATTCAAATTGTCGTTTGGAACTGTCGCCGCCGCTTGCCAGCGCGTGCGGGTAGAGGGATAGCCAGATAAGGCAAAGGGCGTGAATTATTTTTATCTTATGTCGCATGAACATGCGTGAAGGGTACGCTGAGAATTTTCGATCAAAAATTCAAAGCCGCGAATGGACGCGGAGCGACGCGGATACAATCAGTT
>JACCRA010000683.1 GCA_013813825.1 Pyrinomonadaceae bacterium
GGCTTTGACGGTCGCATCTTCATGAACGGCGAAGAGATCGGAGCCGAAGGCAAGGCATACGGGAATCTGCTCGACGGCACGACCTACGAACTGCCGCGCCTCGGCAAATTCAGTTGGGACAACTCGGTCGCTAACCCCGCGACTGGCGACAAAACGGTTGTCGTCGGCACCGACGATTCCACGCCCGGTCAAGTTTATATTTACGTCGGCGACAAAACCAACACCGGCAACGAGGTCGAGCGCGCCGGTCTGAACAACGGCAATCTGTACGGCATCAGAGTAACGGGCGTGACCGACGAGCCGCGCGCCACGGGCATCCCTTCGGGCACGACCTTCGACTTGTTCAACTTCGGTGACGTAACGAACACAACGGGCGCGCAGTTGCAAGCAGCCAGCGAAGCCAACAACGTGACCGAGTTCCTGCGTCCCGAAGACGGCGCGTGGGACCCGAAAAACTCGAATCACTTCTACTTCGTGACGACTGACCGCTTCGACACTATAAAGAATCCCGGCACGCCTGCAAATCAAATCGGTCGCAGCCGCTTGTGGCGCTTGCGCTTCAATGACGCTTCTAACCCGACGCTCGGCGGTCAGATCGATATGCTGCTCGACGGCACCGAGCCGCACCAGATGTTTGACAACATGACCGTCACACGCCGCGGGCAAATCTTCTTGCAGGAAGACCCCGGCAATCAGGATTACCTTGCGAAGCTGTGGCGTTACAACATCGCGGGCGACAACCTCAATCTGATCGCGCAACACGATCCTGACCGTTTCCTTCCCGGCGCGCCGAACTTTCTGACGCGCGACGAAGAATCGTCCGGCATTATTGATGCTGAAGAGATTCTCGGTGAAGGCTGGTTCCTGCTCGACGTGCAAGCGCACTTCTCCATCCCCGGCGAATTGGTCGAGGGTGGGCAACTGCTCGCGCTCTTCAACCCGGCTCCGCGCAGGCGGTGACTTCTGTGGGCGGCGCGAGGATTATTGCCTCGCGCCACCCTTCTTCTCTCTCTGTTCCGGTGACGTAGAGCTTTGTGCGGAATCTATGTTTGCTGTTGTTCTCATTCTTAAGGAGAAAAATGATTACTCGTAAAAATCTACTCGCTTCGCTTTTTCTGATCGTCCTCGGCGTGGTCGCCGCTTCGCCGACCCGCGCCGATGTCGTGCAACTAACGAATCCCAGCCAACTCGGTGCGGGAAACGCGACCGTCACGCTCCCGTCAGGCGTGGGCAATCCGATCATTCCGTCACCACTCTTGCTCACTGCGGGCGGCAGGAACGTGACGTTGAATTTGCTGCGCACCGACTCGAACCGCTCCTTCCAAGCGTTCGTCAACTCGACCGAGTTCAGTTTCCCGCCGGGCACGACGCTGCTTGACACTTTAGGCAATGACCCGCTCCAAATAGACTTCGCGGGCGGCGTGACGCAATTCGCGTTGCGCGCGCAAAGCAACACCCTTGGGGCGGGCATGTTCATTTTCACAGCTTTCAACGGCAACACCGCTTTCGGTCCTTTCAGCGTCGCCTTCAGTGACACCGCCGTCTCGTTCATCGGCGTCGGCGCGACCGGCGGCGACATCATCACGCGGCTCGTCTTGACGAGCGCACCGACGAGCGGAGTCAGGCAAGGCTTCTCGTTCGGACAGATTTCTATCGCTCCTGCTGCCGCGACCGCCGTCCCCGAACCCGCGACGATGACGCTACTCGGCATTGGCCTCGCGGGCGCGGCTGTTAAATTGCGTCGCCGCCAGAGCAAGTAAAAAGATCGAATTTAGTATCGTACAGCAGAAAGGATCGTCGAACAAAATCTCACGCCGACGATCCTTTCTGCTCATCATCAGATTCCCACCTTTACAAAATTGACTTCTCCGGTCGCTTCCGCTAAATTTACAGATTCAGAAACTGCTGCGCTTGACACGGAGACGGTTCTGAAGCGTCCTTAAACATGGCAGGCGATTTTAGATTATCAAATCCGCTTTTGCCCGGACATTTTCCAGAATTTGACAGAAAGCTCCAGAAGACCTTTGGTGAACACGATGCGGACGACGACAACTCGAACTACGAACTTTTGAGTTGAACTCAGAGAGCCGACCTCAAACGGGCGGCGCGCAGGTGCAAAGGCGCTTTTGTCGAATCCGACCAATTAAGTTTTCCGTTTTTGCCTTTCGAGGCATTTAGAATTCGTTGTTACGCTTCTTTGCATCCGCGAGCGAAAAGAACGCGCGCGAGGGCGAAAGGTTGTGTCGCAATTCGGCTGCACAGCTTACGCCCTCTGCGTGCTGAAGTAGTTTTAATGCGGGAGCAGACAAAGCAATGAGCGATCTTAACGTACAACTAAAAAACGGTGCAGGCATTCAACTGCAATCGCCCGTCACGGTAGGCGAAGCCCTCAAGCGGCTTGACCGCGACGCGGCGAAGCAGGCTTTGGCGGC
>JACCRA010000701.1 GCA_013813825.1 Pyrinomonadaceae bacterium
GACTGATGCCATCAATTCTGTTTCGCTTGATGACATTGATGGCTGGTTTAGACATTGTGGTTATTAGTGCCAATGCAAGTGCAACCCGCTATAGATTGCCATTCTTGCAGCGGGGAGCGTGCCAGTGCGAAACACGGCGGACGTGGTGATCATTGGCGGCGGCATCGTCGGGGCCAGCGTGGCTTACCACTTAGCCGCGGCGGGTTGCACGAATGTCGTCGTGGTCGAGCGCGCGGCACAGGTCGGCGCGGGTTCGACAGGGCAAGCGACGGGTGGCGCGCGGGCGCAGTTCGCCACGCCAATCAACATTCGGATGTCGCGCTACTCCATTGATTTCTTCGCCCGCTTCGAGGAAGCGACGGGGCACACGGCGGGCTATCGTCCGAACGGTTATTTGTTTTTGGCGACGAGCAAGCAGCACCTTGTTTACTTAAAAGAGACGGGCGAACAACAGTGGGCGGAAGGCTTAATCAACGTCGAACATTTGAGCACGGCGGAAATCGCCCGATTGGTCCCCCAACTGCGCGTGGACGATGTGTTGGGCGGCGCGTTTGGCCCGACGGACGGGCTGCTCTCGCCCGTGAGCGCGTTGCGCGGATTTCTGGGGCGGGCGCGCGAGTCGGGCGTCGAGTTGTGGGCGGGGACTGAAGTCACGGCCATTGATGTTGACGGCGGAAGCGTCGCCGGAGTCACAACTTCTCGCGGTCGGATCGCGACGCGCGCGGTGGTCAATGCGGCGGGCGCGTGGGCGGCGCAGGTCGCAAGACTGGCGGGCGTCGAATTGCCGGTGACGCCATTGCGCCGCCAACTCGTCGGCGTCAGGGCAAGCGTCGAGTTCGCGCCCGATCTGCCGATGGTGATCGACATGGCGACCGGCTTTCATTTCCGCCCGCACACTCAAGAGAATATCGCCACGCGCGATCTGCTGTTGGCGTGGCCTGATCCGGATGAGACGCCGGACGACGACACCACGTTCGAGCCGGCATTCATCCCGAAGTTTCTGAAGGTGGCAAACAAGCGCGTACCATGCCTCGCCGGGGCCAAAGTCGATCCGGCGAGTTGCCGCGCCGGGCTGTACGAGATGACGCCGGATCGGCACGCCATTATTGGTGAAGCGCCGGGCGTCGGCGGCTTTTTCCTCGCCAACGGCTTTAGCGGCCACGGTGTAATGCACTCGCCAGCGACCGGGCGCGCTATCTCCGATCTGATTCTGCACGGCGAGTCGCGCCTCATAGACATCTCGCCGCTCGGCCTCGAACGCTTTACGACGGGGCGTTTGCTCGCGGAAACGTCCGTTCTCTAAGAGCGAAACCGACGGTAAGGAGACAGTGAACCAATCGACGGGGTACACATGATGGACACAATGATTAGTCAAGCCGCCTCGTTCATTGTTTCTTCCGCTACTCTTCCTCCTCACGCAACTTCTCTAACACGGAAAAATCTTCAAGCGTCGTGACATCGCCTTTGACCGCGTCGCCCGCCGCGATCTCGCGCAGCAACCGCCGCATGATCTTGCCGGAGCGGGTTTTGGGTAGCATGTCAGTGAAGCGAATGTCGTCGGGACGAGCGAGCGCACCGATCTCTTTGGCGACATGGTCGCGCAATTCTTTCTTCAACTCTTCGTTGCCGGTGCGCCCGCCTTCAAGGGTGACGAAGGCGGAGATGGCCGCTCCCTTTAGTTCGTCGGGCCGGCCGACGACCGCCGCTTCCGCGACTGATGGATGTGAGACTAAGGCGCTCTCGACTTCCGCCGTGCCGAGGCGGTGGCCGCTGACGTTTAAGACGTCGTCCACACGACCCATAATCCAGTAATAGCCATGCTCGTCGCGCCGCGCACCGTCGCCCGCGAAATAGACGCCGGGAATCTCCGACCAGTATTGTTTCTGATATCGTTCGTCGTCGCCCCAGATCGTCCGCAGCATCGACGGCCACGGGCGCTTGATGACGAGATAGCCGCCCTCGTTGGTCCCCACCGAGCGTCCGTCTTTGGTCTGAATATCCACGCTAATGCCGGGGAAGGGACGGGTCGCGGTCCCCGGCGTGGTCGGAGTCGCGCCGGGCAAGGGCGAGATCATGATCGCGCCGGTCTCGGTCTGCCACCATGTATCGACGATGGGGCAACGCCCTTTGCCGATCACTTCGTGATACCACATCCAGGCTTCAGGGTTGATCGGCTCGCCAACCGTGCCGAGCAAGCGCAACGAAGAGAGATCGTGTTTGTTCGGCCACTGTTCGCCCCATTTGGTGAAAGCGCGGATCGCGGTCGGCGCGGTGTAGAGAATGTTGACGCGGTGGCGCTCGATGATGTCCCAAAAGCGATCCGGCTCCGGCCAGTTCGGCGCGCCTTCATACATCAAACTCGTCGCGCCGTTGGC
>JACCRA010000705.1 GCA_013813825.1 Pyrinomonadaceae bacterium
ATTTAACCACTTGAAACTTCAAAAATGTTTTTCCGATAATCAACTCGTCGCCGTCTTGTAGCGGCTGGCGGTCGCCGGGAAGCAGGCGGCGACCACGGTTGATGAACGTGCCGTTGGTCGAACCTAAATCTTCGATAAAGTATTGCTCGCCGCGCCGGGTGATGCGCGCATGGCGGCGCGAGACTTTCGCTTCCGGGTCGTCGGCATCCAGATCAACGTCCGGAAAGATGCCACCGTCGGCATCCCAGCGCCCGATGTAAGCCTCATCTTCGCTCAACGGAAACTCTTTGCCGGCCGCCCGGCCGCGATGGATCGTCAGCCGCGCGTGCGCCGCCGGTGTCGGCTGGCCCGTAGCGACAGCCTTCCTGCGCGATGAAGACGAGATGCGCCCGCTCGCGGAGGTTTCAGAGAAAAGAGATGCCGCCGCCGAGGCTTCGGCCATGCTGTCGCGAGGCGTCCGGCCGTTTGACGCTTCGCCCGGCTCCGGCAACACCGCCCCCACTGCCGCGTGTTGGTCCGTCGCCGCCCTGTCGGCGCTCTTGTCGGCGCGCCGCTGAGCCAGTAGAGACACGCCGCACTCGTCGCAATACTGTGCCTCGTCCGCGTTCTCCGTGCGGCATCGCTCGCAGGTGTTCATGACACTTCGGCCCACCCTTTCGCCACTGATTTCGCGAGAAAAAATGAAGAGACTACAGAACGCGCAAAGCGCCGTGCATACACACACGCGCGCCAAACGCGCGACATTGTAACGCGAAAAGAGAGGTCGCGCCAACAAGGTTAAGAGTGGGGCGAGTGACAAGTGACGAGTAACAGGCAGAGACCAGTTCAGGCATTTATGCGCAGTGTCCGAACATTGAATATACTCAGCATCCGAACGTCGAAAGTTACTGATTAAAAGCAGATTGTTGGGACTCTTTGATTTAGGTCTCGCAAGGCCCGGTTTTCAACTCGTCGCTTATCACCCGGCACGTATCACTGTCTTTTGAAACTGTTTCCAAAATTTTGACGTAGAAGGTTTGTCGGCACATACAGGCAGTTTCCGGTGGAAGGGCGAGCGAACGAGCGCCGGACGGTGTGCCCGCCATTGTCTAACCTGTGCGGCTTGAAATAACCAAGCTGTTGATCCCTCAAATCAAAGGAACGCGAAGAGTATGGCTGTGAGCCGGAAGAAGAAGATTATCATCGCGGTCGCGGCGGTCGCCGTGCTGGCCGTCGTCATCATGGTGAGCATCGCCGCAAACCGTAAGGACGAGCCGGAAGTACAAGTCGTCAAGATCGAGACGCGTCCCGAATTACGCTCGACCGTCACGGCCTCGGGCGAAGTGCGCCCCATCAAATTCATCAACCTGACGAGTGAAGTAAACGGCCGCATCGAAGAGATTTACGTCAAGGCCGGCGATCAGGTGACGCAGGGGCAGCCGCTGGTCAGACTCGATCCGACGCAGTTGCAATCGGGACAAGAGGCACAGACCGCCGCCGTGCAAGCCGCCTTTAGCGACGTGCAGAACGCGCGCTCGCGGGTCGCTTCCGCTGAAACCAACGTCGCGCAACAACAGCAGGCGATTCTGACGGCGGAGGCCGGACTGGCGCAGGCGCGGCAAGGCGTCGTCACTTCGCAGACCAATGTTGATCGCGAGCGCGTCAATCTCAACACGGCACAGCGCGAGTTGAAGCGCACCACCGATTTGATCGAATCCGGCGTCGCATCGCGCTCCGAGTACGACGCCGCGCGCGACCGCCTCGAGCAGGCGCAGGTGTCGCTCCGCACCGCGCAGGCGCAACTCGAACAGCAGAAGATCGCCATCGAAGAAGCGAAAGCGCGCGTCAACCAAGCCCGCATCAATGTGCGCGACGCGCAGATCGGAGTGCAGAGCGCCCGCAGCAGCGTCACCAGCAGCGAGGCGCGCGCCAGCCAAGCGCAGGCCATTTTGCGCGGCGACGCCAGCCAGCGGTCGAAGGCGACGCAGATTTCCCCGCTCACCGGCGTCGTCGCCGACATCCCGGCGCGCGAAGGCCAGTTTGCTCTCGCCAATTTCTCGACCACACCGCTGATGACCATCGCCGACATGTCCACGATCAACGTCGAGGTCAACGTCGACGAGACCGAGATCAAGGAGGTCACTGAAGGCCAGCCGGTGAAGGTCAAAGTCGATGCGCTCGGCGACCGGGAGATCGAGGGCACGGTGACGCAGAAGAACCCGCTCGCGACCAGCAAATCCGACACGACCGGCGGCGGCATCACCAACCGCGTCAACGTGCAGGAAGCCAAAGAATTCAAAGTCGTGATTACGCTCAAAGACATGCCCGACGAAGTGCGAAACTCGCTCCGCCCCGGCATGACGGCGACGGCCAACATCACCACGAAAGTGAAACAGAACGTACTGGCCGTGCCACTCCAAGCTGTCGTCGAAAAACCGGCACCGACACCCACGCCCGCCGCAGGCAACGCGGCCCCGGCGGCAGCCACGCCAGCAGCGTCCGGCGACAAGCCGAAAGACATCAAAGGCGTCTATATTCTCGACAACAATAAGGCCAAATTTGTCGCCGTCGAAACCGGCATCACCGGCGAATCGGACATTGAGATCACGAGCGGCCTGACCAGCAACATGGAAGTCATCACGGGCCCGAGCCGCGTGCTCAGGACTTTGAAGGAAGACACCTCCGTGAAGCGGCAGACGCGCAAGCCGGGCGAAGAGACCAACGCCAATTCCGACGAGAGTAAATAATTGATGAGCGACGCAACACTGATGGAAACTCCGATGCCGGCCACCATCGTTCCGCTGGAAAGCCGGATCGAGCACGGCGATTTGCTGGCGCACGACGCCGTGCCCGCCGCGCTGATCGCGATGCGCGACATCTGGAAAACTTACCAGATGGGATCGGAAGAACTACACGCGCTACGCGGCGTCTCGTTCGACGTGCAGCGCGGCGAGTACGTCGCGATCATCGGCCCTTCCGGTTCCGGCAAATCGACATTGATGAATCTTATCGGCTGCCTCGACACGCCGTCGCAAGGGCGCTACTGGATCAACTCCAAACTCGTCTCCGCGATGGACGACGACGAACTGGCCCGCATCCGCAACAAAGAGATCGGCTTCGTCTTCCAGACCTTCAATTTGCTGGCCCGCGCCACCGCGTTGCACAACGTCGAACTGCCGCTCATCTACGCCGGCATCGGTTCCACTGAGCGGCACGAGATGGCGAAACGCTCGCTCGAAGCTGTCGAACTTTCCGACCGCATGACGCACAAGCCGAACGAACTGTCCGGTGGGCAGCGCCAGCGAGTCGCTATCGCCCGCGCGCTCGTTAACCACCCCTCGCTCCTCCTCGCCGACGAACCGACCGGCGCGCTCGACACCAAGACCAGCCACGAGATCATGAGCCTCTTCGAGCGCCTCCACGCCGAAGGCAACACGATCATCGTTGTCACCCACGAACACGACGTCGCCGAGCGCGCCCACCGCGTTATCCACATCCGCGACGGAAATATCGAGAAGGACGAGCGCATCAAGTAGATTGCGGCTTACAATCGAGTTCAAAGCCGATGCGTGAGGCTCTGCCTTCTTCGCTTAAGACCCACGAACGTGAGATGAGCGGCGGATTGTGGCGGACGTGCTGGCGATGACCGCATTCGAGGTCGGCGCGCCAGTCGCCGATTTCGTCTTTGTGAAAACCTGTGATTTGACGATTCATCGCTCTTTAATCTTTGGATGATGCGCGAATGTAGCCGGTGCTGGTGCGCTTCCCTGACACTGGACGCCACCAGAGCAGGATTGACAGGGCGATGAGAAAACAGACGCCGCTTGCGATGACGAGCGGAAGCAGCACCG
>JACCRA010000720.1 GCA_013813825.1 Pyrinomonadaceae bacterium
GGCGTGTAGAGCGGATTGACGTTCACCACAATCGCGCCGAGCCGGAAGATGGCGAACGTCGCGATCAGATACTGCGGGCAGTTCGGCAGCATGATCCCGACGCGGTCACCTTTCGCGATGCCGAGCCGTGAGAGCGCCGCCGCGAAGCAGTCCGCTTGCTCTTTCACCTCGCGGAAACTCAGATTCGCGCCGAGGAACGTCGTCGCGATGGCGTCCGGCACTTCGCCCGCCGCGAAGCGCAGCAGTTCATAAAGCGGCCGGCGCGGATAATTCAAATGCGTCGGGACGCGATAATCGTAATGCCCCAGCCACGGCCGCGCGGCATAAGGCGAATCGGGTTCGCTTGTTTGAGATTGGTTCATGGTCATGTGAAAGATGTTAGATGCAGGATATTAGCTCGAACCGTCTTGACTGCCATCTAGCATTTAACTTTTGTCTTAAACAATTGTCCCACCGCCGTCAACGACGATGGTTTGGCCGGTGATGTAGTTCGACGCATCGGAAGCGAGGAAGACGACGACGCCTTTGAGTTCGCCGGCGTCGCCGACGCGCGGGATCGGGTTAGTCGCTTTGATGTGATCCTCGACTTGTTCGATAACGGCATCAGCCATGCGGGAGTGGAAGAAGCCGGGCGCGACGGCGTTGACGCGAATTCCCTGCCGCCCCCATTTGGCCGCCAGTTCGCGCGTCAATCCCAGCAGCCCCGCCTTGCTCGCCACGTAGCCCGCGAAACTGGGACCCACTGTCGCGGATTGCAGCCCCGCAATGGACGCGACGTTGATGATCCGCCCGTACTGTTGTTTTAGCATCTCGCGCCCCGCCGCCTGCGCGAAGAGGAAAGCGCCGGTGAGATTGATGTCGAGCACCTTCTGCCATTTGTCGAGCGCCATCGTCTCGGCCGGCGCGCCCCACGAGATGCCCGCGTTGTTGACCAGAATATCCACCCGCCCGTAAGCCGCGACCGTAGCATCCACGACCGCTTGCACTTGTTCGGGATTCGCCACGTCGCAGACCGCGCCTTCGACCTTGAAGCCGCGCCCGCGCAGTTCCTCGACAGTTGGCGTCAGCCATTGTTCGCGTCGCGCGCAGAGCATCAAAGCCGCGCCCGCTTCGGCCAGCCCTTCGGCCATTTCCAGCCCCAGCCCACGCGAGCCGCCAGTGACAATCGCTGTGCGGCCGTCGAGAGCAAATAATTGATTAAGCGTCGGTGTCGTCATCTGTGTTGTATTTTGATTCCGCGCGTAGTGGCTGCCGACACTTCATACATCACATAGGGCGAGGATGTAAATGCAAACGTCCGCGAAAATCGAGATCGATTAATCTCCGACTGCAAACTGGAGCGTATTATACTTTCACAAATGTTGACAGAACCAGAGCGCGCGTTTATTGTGGTCGTCACCCCTTAAGTGAAGTGCCTCGTGCGGAAAGCACGCACACTTTTTCATCGTAAATCACGCGAGACAGCGGAGCTATCTCACTCCGGCATTTCTCGCCGTTCCGATAATGTTAGTCGTCGCCAATAGCGGATATGCCCCCAGTGGTATTGTTCGCCGTTTGTAGGTTATGTTGCTTGCTCCACGACAACCGCGCGGCGTGTTTCATCAAGCCGCCCACTTGTCGCCATTCCTCATTCCTGAATCGCCGAACGGGTTAGACGGGAAAACTGCCTGACTCCGCTCTACATTACCAACTCATGCCGGCCTGATTCGGATCGGCGCAACGCTGAGTTGATAATTGACGGCTCTCATTAGAGAGCACGCCACGGTTCGCCCACCTACCACGCAAGGAGAAGAAAGAAATGAAAAGAGTCCTATCCCTCTTAGGTGTGTGCCTCTCGCTGCTACTGCTTGCCAGTATGCCTTTCAGCCAACTCACTTCCGCGCAACGCGGCGCGTCCGACCGGCTGGCGCGCACCAAGCTCCGCAGTTACGACTTCCTCCAAACCAAGACCGTCGAGTACGGCCTCGCGAGCATTGATGAACTGACGACGAAGCGTGTCGAAGTTGACGAGGTCGGGATGGGCCACACCCGCGTCCAGCAAACCTATCAGGGCGTGCCCGTCTTTGGCGCTGAAGCCATCGTTCACTTGAACAAGGACGACTCGCTCTTCGCCTTCACCGATCACTTGTTGAAGGACATCACAGTTGACATCCGCCCCGCGCTCGCCATCACCGACGCCATCAATACGGCGCTGGCGCATTACGGTTGCAGCGATTGCCTGACGAGCCTACCGCAAGTCGATCTCTGGATTCTCCGGCAACAGGACGGCGATCACCTCACTTACCGCGTGCAACTGTGGCGCGAGGACGGCTCCGAGCAGACGGCCATGCCCGTCTATTTCATCGACGCGCACAGCGGCGCGCTCCTGTGGAATTACGACAACCTCCAGACCGCGACCGGCAGTTCGCTCTATAGCGGCAGCGTCACCATCAACACTTACTTCAAGTCCCCGACTTACTACATGGAGGACATCACGCGCAAGATCGGGACTTTCGACTTTCGCAACGGAACATCCTCGGTCTATCGCTTCACCGACACCAACAACGTCTGGGACAGCAGCAGCCAGCGCGCCGGCGTGGACGCGCATTACGGCGCGGCGAAGGTCTATGACTATTACAAAAACACGCACGGGCGCACCGGTATCGACGGCAATGGCGGCCCCGGCGGCTACACTTCCGCCAACGGCACGACGCGCCTGATCAGTTCGCGGGTTCACTATGGCAGCAACTACAACAATGCTTTCTGGAACGGGACTTACATGACTTACGGCGACGGCAACGGCTCGACCTTCTCGCCACTCGTCACGCTCGACATTTGCGGCCACGAGATGGCGCATGGCGTCACCGAGCGCACCGCGGGCCTCGTCTATTCGGGCGAATCGGGCGCGCTCAACGAGTCTTGGTCAGACGTGTTCGGCGCGATGGTCGAACGCTACACTAAAGGTCAGAGCGGCAACACTTGGAAGATCGGCGAGCAGTGCTACACGCCGGGCAACGGCACCGGCGACGCGCTGCGCTACATGGACAACCCGCACGCCGCGTCGAATAGCGGCTATACCGCCGACGACGATCCAGATCACTACAGCGAACGCTATACCGGCACCGGCGACAACGGCGGCGTCCACATCAACTCCGGCATCGCTAATAAAGCCTTCTACCTGCTGGCCGTCGGCGGCGCGCACCATCGCGGCGGCTCGATGACCGGCATCGGTGCCGACAAGGCCGCGCGCATCTGGTACCGGGCGCTCACCACCTACATGACTTCGAGCACCAACTTCCGCGGCGCACGCACCGCGACGCTCAACGCCGCCAACGCGCTCTATGGTTCCGGCTCGACCGAATCGAACGCCGTTGCTTCGGCGTGGTCACTCTGTGGCGTCAACTGAAAGACTACATCACACATGCCAGCCCCGGCAGGTGTATTTAGATCAGAGCTTACGGCGTCGGCTGTGGGCATCATGCAAAGACAAAATTAAAGCCCCGCCAGTGGCCAAAGACATTCGAGTCGGAACGTCTTTCGCCACTGGCGGGGCTTATTCACATTTGATTGGACGGCTTTCCCGCCGCCTTGCGCCGTAAGCTCTGCTCTAACGCTGCTCCGTGGCGCTTTAAGATTTCCGCAATTCCGTCAGCACCAATTTCGCGACTGACTTGAGCGTGTCGAAGACGCCGATGCCGGTGGAGGCCACCGCTTCGTGAGCCACTTCATCTTTGCGTCGCAGTTCGGCGATGAGGTCTTCGACGGGGACGACGTTCGGCAGATCGCGCTTGTTGACTTGCAGCACGTAAGGAATTTTCATCAAGTCGTAGCCGTTGGCTTGGAGGTTCTCTTCAAGGTTGTAGAGCGACTCGATGTTAGCGTCCATGCGCTCTTCCTGACTATCGGCGACGAAAACGACACCGTCCACGCCCTTGAGAATCAATTTGCGCGAGGCGTCGTAGAAAACCTGACCGGGAACGGTGTAGAGGTGAAAGCGCGTCTTGAAGCCGCGTACCGTGCCGAGATCGAGTGGCATGAAGTCGAAAAAGAGGGTGCGGTCGGTTTCGGTCGCGAGGCTGATTAGTTTGCCTTTCGCGCCGGGGGCGGTCGAATCGTAGATGTATTGCAGGTTGGTCGTCTTGCCGCAAAGTCCGGGGCCGTAATAGACGATCTTGCAATTAATTTCGCGTGAAGCGTAGTTGATGAAAGTCATAGCAATGGGGTGACGGGCGACAAGTCGGTGAATGGTAAATGGTAAACGGCGAACGGCGCAACTTTTTTTCTTTTCACCATCTACGCTTCGAACGCCCGCCGCCGAAACCTCTCTTCCCGTCCACTAATTGAATAAGCTGTCGATATCTTCGTCCGTGATGCCGGCGAAGACATCATCCTCTTCGCGCGGCTTCTTCGATTCTTCCTCGACTTCCGCGAAGAGTTGAGCCAACTCACGCGACGCCTGTTTGACGCGGAGTTTGATTAGTCCGAGGCTGGAACGGTCGTCAAAAACGACGACTAACAGCGTGCGCCCGATGATGCAGATGTGAATGCTTTCGCGCTCGCCTTCATGCGACAGCGTGGGGAACTCCTTCTCCCCGATCAGTTGTGCCATGCCACCAGTCGCGGCCACGTTGCCGGCGGCGAGCGAGGCCAAACTCGTCGTGTCGAGGTTGTTGATCTCGCCTTGGACGGCAATCTGCTGCCCGTTCTTATCCACGAGAAAGACGACGCGAGACATTGAGTCATGCCGCAGTTTGCCCAAGACGGTGAGAATCCGCTGGTACTGCTGCTCGCGCATAATGATGGGTGTGTCTGTCATCAGTACAGGTGCTTTCTTGAGCGGGTAGTTGAAAGGAAGGAGGTTTAAGTGCTCACGTCGTGCTGGACGTTTAAACGTAAACCGAAGAACTAACGGGATTTCGCAATCTTATGGGGAGCGTCTAACCATCACCCGGCGCGTGGAGACGGCCACGACAACCCTTCTGGCACTCTAGCATAGCGTTTCCGTGGACTTCAACAGTTTTTCTTTGTTTTTCGCGCTATGACGCCCCCCAAGGGACCAACCGCGCGCCTGCAAAGTCTATTGTTACGTTGATTTATGCACTTGGCTGTGTTAAGGTGTGCCGGTTTCAGCGCGTACCTGCTTGCCGGGTCATTTTGAAAATAGAGTGCTACTGCATGAGCGATCCTGTTATTAAGGGCGTCAAAAAGCTGGCTGCCCGTCCTGCCACACGTAGCGCCCCTTCAACTGTGCTGGCGAAGAACCGTAAAGTGAGCGTCAACCAAGCGCCCTCCCATCCGACCAGCACCCGTGGCGCGTCGGACGCGGAGAAGGCTCCTGCGCGCAAGGCTGTGAAAGCAAAGCCGGCAGGAGGATCGGCCAAAACTGTTTCCGCCAAAGCCGGAGCAGCAGGTAAGGCCTCTCCAAGTAAAGCCAAAAGCACCGCTCCGGTCAAAGTAACTGGCAGCGGCAGCAAGAGACAACCGGCGGCGAAGACTTCGGCCAAATCTCAGACGACAACCAAAACCAAAACAACGGCACGCCCCACAGGTAAGCCGGCGGCTCGGTCCGCAGCCGTACCGCTACGTAAAAAGGGACATCCAGTTACTCCTGTAAACGCTGTAACTAAAGGTCGGGCGGCAGCAGTTAAGTCTCCCGGCGCGGCGGGAACGAAGCACGCTGCTATCATCAGCACACACGCCTCGACACACCTCCCTTACACACAAGACGAAAACGCCGCCATCCGCGCCTTTGAGCGCGCGCACAAAGAGTTTCTGCGCGGGCGCTTCGCCGACGCGCGGACGCTGTTTCGCGCTCTCATCGAGCAACACGCCGGGGCGGCCGAAGTAACCGCCCGCGCCCGCATCTACCTGAACATTACTGAATCGCGATTGCGTACCGAAAGCGCCCCCCCGCGCGACGCCGAGGCGCTCTATGATCGCGGCGTCATCGAACTCAACCGCGGCGAATACGTAGCGGCACAGGAGATGTTTGAGCGCGCTCTCAAACGTGCGCCCGAAGCCGCACACATTCACTACGGATTGGCGGCCACACGCGCCCGGCTCGGTTCCATCGACCTCTCCTTGCAGGCGCTTGAAAAAGCGTTGCTGCTCCAACCCTCCCTCCGTGCGCGCGCGCAGCACGATCAGGATTTCGTCCCTTTGCGAAGTGAGCCGGACTATGAGCGGCTGATCTTCTCTTCAAGGCACTAACGACTACACTGCCGGCTCGCGCTTAACTCGATAACGGCACACACTTCAAGCGGCGGCTATCAGCCGCATTTATCAACCACAGGCTGCGGCGCTTCGGCTCCCTCACCCCGCTCAAAATCACGGCCTGCTTGAGTTACACCTTTCGTTTAACTACTTTGTAAAGCATCCTTCTTTTGAGTATGATTCCGTTGTGGGAAATTTCCGGGCAGTTCACGCCGGATGAGGAGTGGAGAGAAATTGCACATCGCTGATCACGAACCAGGGTTGAAGTTGGTGGCAATTGGCGGCGGCACCGGACTCTCGACCGCGTTGGCCGGTCTCAAGCGTCTGGTCGGCGAGCGCGGGGCCGGACAGCGTGGCGACCTCTGGCTTGAAGCCCTCGCCGCCATCGTCACGGTTTCGGACGACGGCGGCAGTTCCGGGCGGCTCCGCGAAGAGTTACAAATCCTGCCGCCCGGCGACATCCGCAATTGCATGGTCGCGCTTTCAGAAGATTCCACTCTGCTGGCGCGACTTTTTCGTTATCGCTTTCGCGGCGACGGCCAGTTGAGCGGCCACAGTTTCGGCAATCTCTTCCTTGCCGCGCTGACCGACGTCACCGGGGATTTCGTCGAAGCCGTCCGCCTCTCCTCCGAGGTGCTCGCGAGCAAGGGGCGCATCTACCCGGCGACGCTCACCGACGTGCGCCTCGTCGCCGAGATGGAAGACGGCGAGATTGTCCTCGGCGAGACGCGCATCACGGCCGCGCGCTCACCGATCCGTCGTTTGCGCCTTGAGCCTGAACATTGTCTCCCATTGCCGGAAGCGCTCGCGGCCCTGCGCGCGGCCGACGTGATTACGATTGGTCCCGGTTCGCTCTACACCAGTATCCTTCCCAACCTTCTCGTCTCGCGCGTCGCTGAAACCATCGGCGCGGCGCGGGCCGTCAAAATCTTTATCTGCAATCTGATGACGCAGCCCGGCGAGACCGACGGCTACTCGGCGCGCCGGCACCTCGACACAGTGAAGCAGTACGCACCCGAAATTGCTTTCGACTTCGTGGTGGTCAACAACCGCCCCATCAGCGCCGGGCAGACGGAGCGTTACGCCGCCGAGGGCGCGCGGCAGATCGGGCTGAGTGATCACCTGCTCGAAAAAACTTTCGACGATCAGACCGAAGTAGTCCGCGCCGATTTGCTCGACGAAGGGGAGAAAGTGCGGCACAGCCCTGATAAACTGGCGCGCGTCATTCTCGCCTGCCACGAACAAGCACAGGCGGCCGACCGGATGACGGCAACGATGGAACGCTGAAACCATTTTTATGGACAGACAGCACCAACCGATAACGAACCAACCAACAACGACGGCGAACAGCCCACACCTCGACGTGCTGATCCTCGCGGCCGGACTCGGCACGCGGATGCGCTCGCGCACGGCGAAGGTATTGCACCACCTTGGCGGCCGCCCGCTCATCGCGCACGTCTGCCGCGTCGCGGCGGCGCTGATGAAAGAGTCGCGCCCCGTCTTCGTCATCGTCGGCCATCAAGCAGAAGAGGTGCGGGCGGCCGTGCGGGCGGAACTCGGGGAGAACGGCGCGGTCTTCATCACACAGACCGAACAACGCGGCACCGGCGACGCCGTAATGGTCGCCCGCGACTTGCTGCAAGACGCCGACTCGACGCTGCTCGTCCTCTCCGGCGACGTGCCACTGGTGCGCGCTGAAACGCTCGTCGCGCTCATTCAACAGCACCGCTCGCACCGCGGGCACGGCGCGGCCTGCACGCTGTTGAGCGTCCGCCTCGACGATCCGATTGGCTACGGGCGCGTCGTCCGCGACGCCGAGAATCGCTTCGAGCGCATCGTCGAACAAAAAGACGCGACGCCCGAAGAGCGCCAGATCAACGAGATCAACGCCGGCATCTATTGCTTTGAAACCGGCGCGCTGTTTTCCGCCCTCGAACGTGTCCAGCCCGCCAACGCGCAGGGCGAGTATTACCTGACGGACGTGCCCGGCATCCTGCGCGCCGATGGAGCCGCCGTCAGCGTCTTCCTGCATACAGACGCGCGCGAGGTCTCCGGCATCAACACGCGCGTCGAGTTGGCGGAGTTCGAGCGTCTCCTGCGCCACCGCACGCTGCGCCGTCTGATGCTCGACAGCGGCGTGACCATCGTCGATCCATCGCACACCTACGTTAGCCCTGAAGCGAAGCTCGGCAACGACACCGTCATCCACCCCGGCGTCCACATCGAAGGCGGCACCATTATCGGCGAGGGCTGCGAGATTCGCCCCGGCACGCGCATCTCCAACTCGCGCCTCGGCAGTGGCGTCCAGATTAAAGACCATTGTGTGATCGTGGACTCCGACATCGCCGATCATTGCACTATTGGTCCCTTCGCGCATTTACGGATGAACGCGCGTCTGGAAGAGGGCGCGGCCATCGGCAACTTCGTCGAGATGAAGAAATCGAAGCTCGGCCGCAAATCGAAGGCAATGCACCTGACCTATCTCGGCGACGCGACTATCGGCGATGGGACCAACATCGGGGCCGGCACGATCACCTGTAACTATGATGGCAAGGACAAGCACGCGACCATTATAGAAGACGAAGTCAGGATCGGCTCGGACACGATGCTCGTCGCGCCCGTGCGCGTCGGCGCACGCTCGGTCACCGGCGCGGGATCAGTCGTCAAGCAAGATGTGCCGCCCGATACGCTGGTCGCTGGAGTGCCGGCACAAATCAAGCGCCAACTCAACGTCGAACAAACGCCAAGCGCAGTAGTTGACGTGCCGGCGACGGAGCAGGTTCAACTAGAGATTGAGGCCGCGCCCGTCGGGACTGAATAGTTGGTCAAGATAAAAACAAAGGCTCTTCCGCCGCTCCGGCCGCGCCAAGCAGCTATCAACCGCAACACACTCCCGCGCCTTTCAATATTTCATTCAGGAGAATCCTTAACATGTGTGGCATTGTCGGATACGTCGGAAACAAACAGGTCGTGCCGGTCATCATCGACGGGCTGCGAAAGCTCGAATATCGCGGCTATGATTCGGCCGGGATCGCCGTCGTCGATGAAAATCAGAAACTCGACATTCGGCGCGCCGAAGGGAAGCTCCGCAATTTGGAAGAAGCGTTGCGGCTTAAGCCGCTCGACGGCACCTACGGCATCGGCCACACGCGCTGGGCGACGCACGGCCGCCCGACCGAAGAGAACGCCCACCCGCACCGCGACTGCACCGGCCAAGTCGTCGTCGTCCACAACGGCATCATCGAAAACTACTTACAGTTGAAAGAGCGACTCCGCTCCACCGACCACTTGTTCGTCACCGAGACGGACACGGAAGTGATCGCCCACTTGATCGAAGAATACTTGCGCGAAGACGACTCGTTCGAGGCGGCTGTCCAGCGCGCCGTTCGCGATCTGCGCGGCATCTTCGCGCTTTCGATCATCTCGACCGAAGAGCCGGACACGATCATCGCCGTCCGGCAGGGGCCGCCCGTCGTCATCGGACTCGGCGATGGGGAGTATTTCGTCGCCTCCGACATTCCGCCGATCCTCCAGCACACGCGCGATGTCTTCTTTCTCGGCGATGGCGAGATCGCCATCCTCACCAAAGACGCGGTGCGCGTCACGGACTTCGAGGGGAGTTTGCGCGAGCCGCAGCACCAGCGGATCACTTGGGACCCGATCATGGCAGAGAAGGGTGGCTTCAAACACTTCATGCTAAAGGAGATTTACGAGCAGCCGCGTGCCGTGCGCGACACCGTGCAGGGGCGCGTCTCGCTCGACACGGGGCGCGTCTATCTCGACGAGATGGACATCACCGAAGTCGAATTCAAGAGCTTCGACCGCGTAATGATCGCCGCCTGTGGGACCAGTTGGCACGCAGGCCTCGCCGGCAAGTACATGATCGAGCAACTGGCGCGCATCCCCGTCGAAGTCGATTACGCCTCGGAGTTCCGCTACCGCAATCCGGTGATCGACGAGAAAACTCTGCTCGTCGTTATCTCGCAATCGGGTGAGACGGCCGACACCATCGCCGCCTTGCGTGAGGCCAAAGAGCGCGGCGCGAAAATCCTCGCCGTCTGCAACGTGCAGGGGTCGATGATCACGCGGGAATCAGACGGCACGATCCTGACGCACGCCGGCCCGGAGATCGGCGTCGCCTCGACCAAAGCCTTTACCGCACAGATGATCGCGCTCTATCTCTTCGCGCTCTACTTCGGTCAACTGCGCGGCACGCTGACCAGCGAGCAGGCTAAACACCACGCGCAGGAACTGGCCGAGTTGCCGGTTAAGATCGAGCGTCTATTGAGCGAATCGGACGAACTTGAAGAACTGGCTAAGGAACTCCACCGCTCGACCGACTTCCTCTACCTCGGGCGCGGCATTAACTTCCCCGTCGCGCTCGAAGGCGCACTGAAACTCAAAGAGATTTCTTACATCCACGCCGAGGGCTACCCGGCGGGCGAGATGAAGCACGGCCCGAACGCGCTGATCGACGAACGCCTGCCGGTCGTCGTCGTCAACCCCCGCGAGGAAGGCAACCACGCCTCCGAGTTGCGCTACGAGAAGACCCACTCGAACATCGTCGAAGTCAAAGCTCGCGAAGGGCGCGTCATCTCGGTGCTCACCGAAGGAGACCAGATGTCGGCGGGTGTCTCGGATCACGTCATCGAAATCCCTCCGTCGAGCGATCTGCTCTCGCCGATCCTCGCCGTCGTCCCGCTGCAACTGCTCGCTTACCACATCGCCGTCCGCCGCGGCTGCGACGTGGACCAACCCCGTAACCTCGCTAAGTCGGTGACGGTCGAATAGCCGTGGGGTGCGCTGACCGGCGATGATGTGTATGACCAATAAAGTCGTACACCAGACAATAAAGTTGCTTGAATTCAACTTGTAAGTGCAACTTTGAGACTGAGTGGTTAGCGGGCAAGCTGCGGTAGCATTGGTGCTGCTCTAACCACCAGGTCAAAAAAGCAATACTGATGAGCTACGGAGCATGAAGTCTGTGAACGCTGTCAAAGAATCACTGGTGGCCGACCGCGTGAGTTCCTTAATTCGTTATGCAGGTCGGTATCAGTAGTCAGTTGGTTGTGTGCTGCTCAAACTTGAATTCTTCCTCTTCGACATTCAAGTTGCCGGGCACATACAACTGACCACTAACTACTGCTTTAGTAAATGTTGAAATTATAAACGAGCGTGATGTACTGCGAGACGGGTCGGCCGTCCTTCTCGGCGGGCGTGAACGTGATCCGGCGCGCCGCCTCGATGGCTTTCTCGGTCAATCCGTCGG
>JACCRA010000733.1 GCA_013813825.1 Pyrinomonadaceae bacterium
AGCGGATTGACGTTCACCACGATTGCGCCGAGCCGCAAGATAGCAAACGTCGCGATTAGATACTGCGGACAGTTCGGTAGCATAATGCCGACGCGGTCGCCTTGCCGGATGCCGAGACGCGCGGCGAGCGCGGCGGCGAAGCAGTCGGTCTGCTCTTTGATTTCGCGGAAGGTCAGATTCGCGCCGAGAAAGGTCGTCGCGATACTGTCGGGGATTTCGCCCGCCGCCGTCCGCAAAATTTCGTAGAGCGGGCGGCGCGGGTAATTCATGTGCGCCGGCACGCGGTAATCGTAATACTTCAGCCACGGCTTCGCGGCGTAAGGGGATATGGTTTCACTCATCTGACTTTGGCTCATAATTATTAGCGTCAACGAAGACAAGAAATTTGTAGGGGCAGGGCTGGTCCCTGCCCGCATCGCCCGCAAGGGCGAATGATTAGCTGACCGCGTAGTTGACAACTGATGGGTCGGCAACGCGCGTGCGCGCGGCGGGCAGGGACAAGCCCTGCCCCTACAAATCTTCCTAAACAATCGTTCCGCCGCCATCGACGACAATAGTCTGCCCCGTCACATAATTCGACGCATCGGAAGCGAGGAAGACGACGACGCCTTTCAACTCGCCGGCGTCGCCGACGCGGGGGATCGGGTTTGTGGTCTTGATGTATTCCTCGATCTGTTCGATCACCGGATCGGCGAGGCGCGAGTGGAAGAAGCCGGGTGCGACAGCGTTGACGCGAATGCCCTGCCGCCCCCAAGTGGCCGCCAACTCGCGCGTCAATCCCAACAGCCCCGCTTTGCTCGCCGCGTAGCCCGCGAAACTCGGTCCCATGACGGAAGATTGCAGCCCCGCGATAGAGGCGATGTTGATGATCCGTCCGTACTCGCGCTTGAGCATCTCGCGCCCGGCGGCCTGCGCGAAGAGAAACGCGCCCGTCAGGTTGATGTCGATCACTTTCTGCCACTTATCGAGCGCCATTTCTTCAGGGCGTTCGCCCCATGACACGCCCGCGTTGTTGACCAGAATATCGACCTTGCCGTAAGCCTCAATCGTGGCTCCGACGACACGCCCCACCTGTTCAGGATTCGTCACGTCGCAGACCATCCCCTCGACGCGGAAGCCGCGCGCGCGCATCTCCTCGACGGTCGGCGCGAGCCACTGTTCGCGCCGCGCGCAGAGCATCACAGACGCGCCTGCCTCGGCCAAGCCTTCTGCCATCTCCTGCCCTAAACCGCGTGAGCCGCCCGTGACAATCGCCGTCCGGCCCGTGAGATCGAAAAGTTGTTTGAGTGTCGGTGCCATGATTGATGAATAATAAATCGTCAATCGCAAATAGGAAAAGCGCGGACGCTGTTTGACTCTCTGTTGTTGTACGACGTTTGATTGCTGTGTAAAGTGGCGGCACGTTTCTTATATCACAACAGCGGCGGATGCAAACGGGCGACACCGGAAAGGACGGGAGATCGATGAGAGCAGCCATCTTTCGCGAACACGGCGGGATCGACAAACTTGAGATCGCTGATATTCCACAGCCCACTCCCAAAGCGGGCGAGGTCGTCGTGCGCGTGCGCGCGGCGGCGATGAATCATTTGGATTTATGGGTGCGAAAGGGCTTGCCCGGCATCGAGATACCGCTGCCGCATGTCGGCGGCTCGGACATTGCGGGCGAGGTCGCAGAACTCGGCGCAAGCATCTCGCACGTCGAGGGGGGCGCGCGTGTTGTCGTCAATCCGGGTTTGTGGTGTGGCGTCTGCGAATGGTGTCTGAAGGGTGAGCATTCTTTGTGCGTCGATTACCGGATTATCGGCGAACACACCGACGGCGGCTTCGCGGAGTTTGTCGCCGTCCCCGCCGCGAATTGCGTTCGTATTCCTGAAAGTTTTTCGTTTGCAGAAGCCGCCGCTGTGCCGCTCGTTTTCCTGACGGCGTGGCGCGCGCTCATCACGCAGGCGAATTTGCGCGCGGGCGAGAGCGTGCTTGTTTTGGGCGCGTCGGGCGGCGTAGCGTCCGCCGCGATTCAGATCGCGAAGCTGACGGGCGCGCGCGTGTTGGCCGTCACGTCTTCGGCAGAGAAGGCAGCGCGGGCGCGCGAGCTTGGAGCCGACGAGATCATCGACCGCACGCAGGAAGATTTCGCGAAGCAGGCTTTCAAGCTGACGAACCGGCGCGGTGTCGATGTGGTATTGGAGAACACAGGGGCAGAGACTTGGGAGGGTTCGTTGCGAGCGCTCACGCGCGGCGGGCGGCTCGTCACTTACGGCGGCACGACAGGACCAAACGGGAAGACCAACATCCCACTCCTCTTTTGGAAACAAATACATCTCATCGGCTCGACGATGGGGACGGCGGCAGAGTTCGCGCGCGTGACCGATCTCGTCTGGCAGCGGCGGCTGCGTCCGGTCGTGGATCGCGTGCTGCCACTCACGGAGATCAAGGCCGCGCACGAAGCGCTCGAAGCCGGTGAGCAGTTCGGCAAGATCGTGTTGACGCCCTGAATGGCTGCGGCGCTACCCGGCAGCGCTAATTTCTTGATGGCTCGCAGGCCGGAGAATTTGTTACACTCAGATCGCCGCCCCGCCTCACACAACGTCCGTTTGCAATCCCGCAGTTGAGGAGAGTCTGTCACCCGCCATGCGCCACTTAACAAATTTCGTCCGCAGTCTCAGCGGCCCGGCCTTTCTGTTCCTCGTCTCAACGCTCACGCTCACCGCCGTGCTGCTCATCTTGATGGCTTTCTCGCTCGTCAAGCCGTCGATGTTGCGTTGGTGGTAAAACCCGATGTTGACGCCGAAGCGAGCCGATAATTTCAGCCGCGGATGAACGCGGATCGGCAAGAAGGTTTTGGTCTTCTCTTTTTTTATCCGCGCTGATCCGCGTTCATCCGCGGCTTATTCTTCCCGTTCGGTCAGATGAAAAAGTCCGGCAACAACTCCGCGCCCGGAGAGACGGCATACTGCTCGAAGTCTGTGACGCCCGCCGCGCGCAGCACGTCTTCGTCGATGAAGAAATTGCCGGTCGTCTCGCGGCTCGGTCGGATCAGGATGTAATGCGCGGCATCAGCCATGATCTCCGGTCGGCGCGAACGGCGGATCACTTCTTCGCCGCCGAGTAGATTGCGGACGGCGGCGGTCGCGATCACCGTCTTCGGCCACAGCGCATTGACCGCGACGCCGCGCTCGCGGAACTCTCCGGCCATGCCTAGCACGCACATGCTCATCCCATATTTCGCCATCGTGTAGGCGACATGGCGCGAACCATTTCATTTCCATGTTGAGCGGCGGCGCGAGATTCAGAATGTGCGGATTCCCGGCTTTGAGCAGATGCGGCAAGCACGCTTGTGAACAGAGGAAGGTCCCGCGCGTGTTGATCGAGTGCATCAAGTCGTAACGCTTCATCGGCGTCTTGAGCGTGCCGGTCAAGCTGATCGCGCTCGCGTTGTTGACCAGTACGTCAATGCCGCCGAATTGCGCGACCGCCTGCGCGATTGCCGCTTGCACTTGTTCCTCGAAACGGATGTCCACCGCGCACGCGAGAGCTTTGCCGCCCGCCGCCTCGATCTCTTCCGCCGCCATGTGGATCGTGCCTTCAAGTTTATCTTGCGGCGCGACGGTCTTCGCCGCGACGACGATGTTGGCTCCGTCGCGCGCCGCCCGCAAAGCAATCGCTTTGCCGATCCCGCGACTCGCGCCCGTGATGAACAGCGTCTTGCCTGAGAGTGTGTCCATATGAGAGTCCTCGTGTTTGTGATGTCAAGCAAGCCTCCGCTTGTGCCGGAGAGCAGAGCTATGTACAGTAAAGCTGTACATGAAATTCAGTCGGAGATATTGTCATGCCTAACCAGACTTCTTACACAAAAGCCCGCGCTAATCTAGCCAAGCTCTGCCAGCAAGTCACGGCCAATCGCGAGATCATCATCATCAACCGGCGCGGCGCAGAGGACGTGGCGTTGGTGGCCGCCGACGAATTGTCTGGCTTGCTGGAGACGGCGCATTTACTCCGCTCGCCGGAGAATGCGCGGCGTCTTTTAACGACGCTCAGGCGCGCCCAAGCTCGCACCGGCAAGCCGCAATCCGTTAAGCAGTTGCGGCGGGAGGTCGGGCTTGACGCGGAAGACTAAAGAACGCCAGCCACCGGAAGCGCGGCGCGAGGCCATCTTTCACCCGGAGTTCCGCCAAGACTTACGCTATTGGGTGGAGACGGATCGCAAAATCGCCGTGCGCGCCTTCGATCTGATCGAAGCTGTCATGCGCGATCCGTTCGCCGGAATAGGCAAACCGGAGCCGTTGAAGTATCTCGTGTCGGGCGCATGGTCGCGCCGCCTCACGCAAGAGCATCGAATCGTGTATCTCGTCAGTGCCACGCGCATCGACTTTTTGCAAGCACGTTATCACTACTGACTGCCGCCGCCTGCTTCCGCCAAAGTCTCAAACAGCTTTTTGGCCGAGCCTCTCGCTCAACCACGCGCGGATGTCTTGCAGGCTCTCCATCGAGACTTGATGCGCCATCGGATATTCGCGGTAGGTCAGTTCGATGGGCAACTCCGCGAGAAACTCTCGCGCTTCGCGGGCGAAGTCGATAGGGATCACGAAATCATCCGTGCCGTGTGCGAGAAAGATGGGCAAGCCCGCCAAGTCTTCGGGCGCGGCGAGGTGTGCGATGGCCGACGTTGGCAACCGCCCACTTAATGCCACGACGCCCGCCACTTTTTGTGGATGCGTCAGTGCAATCGACAGGCTCATCATCGCGCCCTGACTGAAGCCCGCCAGATAAATACCTGCACCGCCCGTTTGATACTTTTCAGCTAACTCGTCGATGAAGCGCAAGAGCAATTGATAACTCTGCTCGGCCTGCGCGAGATCGCCGACGAGACCTTGCGGCGTGTACTCGATATTGAACCAACCGTAAGCCATTGGTCCCAACGCGAGCGGCGCACGCGCGCTGACGATCAGGAAACGCTCGTCCAAGTAGGGTGCGAGACCGTAGAGATCATCCTCGTTGCTGCCGATGCCATGCAGCAATAACAAGAGCGGCGGCTGTCTGCCGGCAGCGCTCGCGGTTTGCGGCGGGCGCACGCGATAGACGAGTGAGAGATCAGCGTCGTTCATTCGTTGGTCCCCTATCAGACATGATATTGAAGTCGCCTCCAGATGAGCTGATAACTTAGCACGCCATTGTCGGCCCGGCATAACTCGCTCGGCCCACTCGTTTGCGTCAGGCCCGGCGCGCCGCAACGCGCGCGCACGCGCTCTTGACAAGATTTATCCGTTCATAGTAATAACCGACCAGCCAGCCGGTCGGTTCACGTCACCACGTCGCAGCATAAGGAGTCAGGAGGCGCGCAAATGCCCAGTAGGTTAGAAGCTAACCGACGGAAAAAGCAGCCCAAGCAACTATCCAAGCAACCGCTCAAGGACGCACGTCTCTCGCAAATTTACCAGACGGCGGCGGGGATTATTTATCGTCAGGGCTACGAGGCGACCTCGCTCAGTGAGATTGCGAAGGCCGCCGGTCTGACCAAGGCAGGTCTTTACCATTACATTCCTAGCAAAGAACATCTGCTGTTCGAGATCATGAATTACGGGATGAACTTGGTCGATTCCGATGTCATCACTCCGGCGCGCGCCGTCGCCGATCCCCAAGTGCGCCTCCGCACGATTGTGACGGCCTATGCCAATCTGATCATGGAAGAGCGACAGCCCATCACTATCATGATCAACGAGGCGAAAGGTTTGACGCCCGCGCGTCAGCGCAAAGTCCGCGCGCGCCGGCGGGTTTTTTATGAATTTGTGCGCGACACGATTCAAGAGATCAAAGATGAAGGCGAGGTCGCCGTCTTGGATGTCGGCATGACCGCGATCAGTTTCGTCGGCGTCCTCGTCTGGTTGGCCTACTGGTATCACCCGGAGGGCCGGCTGACGAAGCAACAAGTGATTGACGAGATCGTGGAACTGATGTTGGAGCGGATGGTGGGGATCAGTCTCCCCGCCGTCCGCAGCAGTCATAAATGCCGGTTGGTAGCTGCGTGGAATCGCTAAATGACGAAACAATCTGACGGTGGCTTCGCCCGCTCGTCAGCCGATAGACCTGTGGCAGCGTCGATTCAACTATTTGGCAAGGAGAAATTTCGATGAACAGTCTGATGAAACTTTTTTTGCTAGCCGTCTTGATGTTGACCGCCGGAGTCGTCCCCGCTTTTTCGCAGGCGTCGAGTTCGACGGCGGAGATGCGCGGGCAAGTCACCGATTCGACCGGCGCACTGGTCCCCAACGCGACCGTCACACTCATCGACACCGGCAAAGGCACGAACCGCACCGCTAACACTGACGAGGACGGTCAGTATGTGTTCCTCGCTGTGCCGCCGAGTGATTACGAATTGAAAGTTGAGGCCGCCAGCAGCGGCTTCGCCGCCTCGACAACGCGCGTCACGCTCACCGTCGGACAGCAGGCCAATCTTCCCGTGCAACTGACTGCGAGCGGCTTGGCCGAATCGATCAACGTCGTCGCGGGCGCGGAAGTGGTCGAGACCGACCGCACACAGCAGTCGTCCGTGATTAACGCGCAGCAGATCACCAACCTGCCCATCAGCCGGCGCAACTATCTCGACTACGCGCTCTTGACGCCCGGAGTCACCGACTCCGACAACATCGCCGACGCCTCGGACTTCCGCGTCGCGCAGACGCCGCAGTCCGGCCTCTCCTTCGGCGGCAACAACGGGCGCGGCAACTACGTCGGCGTGGACGGAGCCGAGACGCTTGATTCGACGGGCGGCGTCATTCAAACCATCGGGCAGGAAGCCGTGCAGGAGTTTCAAGTCCTGCGGAACAGCTTCAACGCGGAGTTCGGCACGGCCTCCGGCGGCATCATCAACACCGTCTCGAAGACCGGCTCGAATCGCATTTCGGGGAGCCTCTTCGGCCTCTTCCGCGACGACAAATTCGACGCGCGCAACAGTTTCGACTTCGCGCCCGGCGGTCAGTCGCCCTTCAGCCGCCAGCAGTACGGCGGCTCGCTCGGATTTCCCATCCGGCAAGACAAAACCTTCGGCTTCGTCTCGCTCGAACGCTTCAGCCAGAACCAGACGACCTTCGTCAATCTCCTCAACGACCCCTCGATCTTTCAGACCACAGCCTCGCAAAACGCGCTCTTTAATTTCCTGCAAGCCGGGACGCCGTTCGCGCCGGTCGCCGCCGGACTGCGCGCTGCGCTGACGACCACGGCGGCGAGTTATCCGCGCACCGTCAACCTCTTCACGAGCGCGAGCGGGCAATTCCCGTTCGACGACAAGCAGACGCTCTTTTCCGCGCGCCTCGATCATCAATTCAGCGCGCGCCACAACGCCTACGCGCGCTTCGCCTTGACCGACACGATTGCCGAAAATCAGGCGGCGGGCGCGCTCACCGCCGTCTCGCGCGGGCGCACCTTCGATTCCTTCAACGGCAACGTGCTGCTCTCCGACACGTTCCAGTTCGGCACCAACACGGTCAACGAGATCAAAGCGCAATTCCTCCATTATCGCTTCGCCGTCATCCCGAACGACCCCATCGGCCCCGAATTCAACATCGAAGGCGCGGGCAACTTCGGGCGCGACATCTTCCTGCCGTCGCGCACCATCGAGCGCCACTACGACATCTACGACAACGTGACGCACGTCACCGGCAACCACACTTTGAAGTTCGGCGGCTCGGTGCTCGTCCAGAACCTCTCCGCCAACAACGACACCTTTTTCGGCGGGCGTTTCAACTTCGGCTCCGTCCTCCCGCTCGCCAACATCATCGCGCTCAACCCCGCGCTCGGCCCCACGGTCTTGACGCAACTCAGAACTTTCCTGACGGCGAGTAATCCCGCGTTGCTGCCGAACCTGAACGCGCCGATCACCGCCCTGCAATCTTTCAATCTCAATCTCCCGATTGTCTATCAACAAGGCTTCGGCGAGACCTCCGCCAATTCCTACACCGTGCGGACGGGCTTCTACGGGCAGGACACTTGGAAGGCGCGGCAGAACCTGACGCTGACCTACGGCCTGCGCTACTCGGTCAACGACGAACCGTTCTTCATCCGCACCGACAAAAACGACATCCAGCCGCGCTTCGGCTTCGCCTACGATCCGTTCTCCAACGGCAGAACCGTCATCCGCGGCGGCGCGGGGATTTTCTCCGGCTACAATCTCTACGTGGTCGCCAACGTGACCACCGAACTGAGCGGGCGCGGCGATCCGAGCGACATCAACATCGTCCTCGCCACGGCCACCTCCGGCGCGCTGGGGCTGCCGACTTCGTTCGCCGTCTATCAAACATTTCTCGCGCGCACCAACGTCTTTACGCGCACGGCGACCGCCGCCGACATCGCCGCGCTCGGCGTCACGCCGCGTCCGGGCGCGCCGCTCGAAGTCCGTTTCCGCGAAGACCCGAACTACAACACGCCGACCACCTATCAAGCCAGCCTCGGCCTCCAGCAGGATTTGGGGCGCGGCTTCTCGCTCGACCTCGGCTATCTTTTCACGCGCGGCCTTCATATCACGCGCAACCGCGACCTCAATCAATTCCAGCAGACGGGACCGCCCAACCCGAACAACCCCAACGGCGGGCCGACCTTCCGGCGCGTGCCGGGCGGCGACTTCCGCAACTTCCTGCGCTTTCAAGACAACCAGTACGAGTCGTCGGCCAACTCTTTCTATCACGCCGGCACCTTCGCCGTAACGCGCCGCTTCGCCAGCAACTTCAGCGTCAACGCGCACTACACTTACTCGAAGTCCATTGATGAAGTGACCGACTTCAACAGCGACTTCTCGGCGCAGAACCCTCTCAACCTGCGGCTCGACCGCGCGCTCTCGTCCTTCGACCAGCGCCACCGCGCCGTCTTCAGCGGCGTCTTCCAGAGTTCATCGCGAAACAAGTTCCTGCGCGACTTTATCTTCTCGCCGATCCTCATCGCCGGATCGGGCCGACCCTTCAACCTGCAACTCGGCTTCGACGCCAACGGCGACGGGCGCTCGCAGTCGGATCGTCCGGGCACGGTGGGACGCAACACCGGGCGCGGCGAGTCCTTCTACAGCTTCGACGCGCGGCTCGCCCGCCGCTTCCTCTTCGGCGAAACCAAGTATCTCGAACTGACCGCCGAAGGCTTCAATCTTTTCAACCGGACGAACTTCGCGGGCGTCAACAACATCGTCGGCGGCCTCTCGCTCGCCGACCGCAACGCATTTGAAACCGGCACCGCGCGCGGCGTCGAAGGACTCGCCCCGACGCGCCCGCTCGGCTTCACCTCGGCGGCCAACGCGCGGACGTTCCAATTCGGCGCGCGGTTCAACTTCTAAGCCGTCCGCTTGCGGCGGGAATCGCACGGAGGAAATGATGAACGATGAACGCGGAACGATGAATAAAAGACAACTGCTTTTCATTCATCGTTCCGCGTTCATCGTTCATCATTTCTTCTCTGTGGTTAAATCCGTGCGTCGCTCTCCACGCTCCGGCAACCGCCGCCGCTAAATTTCAACCGGGGGATTTTAACGATGCGGAGCACAATGCAAGACCGGCCGTTGACGATCAACGCCATCCTGCGCCACGGCACGAAAGTCTATGCCGGCAGCGAAGTCGTCACGTGGACAGGCGAGAGCGCGCGGCGCGCGACCTTCGCCGAGACGAGCGCGCGCGCGGAAAAGCTGGCCGCCGCGCTTCGGCGTCTCGGCATCCGCGAAGGCGACCGCGTCGGCACGTTCGCATGGAACAATCAGGAGCACTTGGAAGCCTACCTCGCCGTGCCCGCGTCGGGCGCGGTGCTGCACACACTCAACATCCGGCTGTTCCCCGAACAACTCACTTACGTCGTCAACCACGCGGAGGATCGCGTCGTCATCGTGGATGCCTCGTTGGTCTCACTGCTCGCGCGCGTCGCGAAAGATTTGCGGACGGTCGAACATTTCATCGTCGTTGGCGAATCAGAAGCCGCCAGCGGATTAGGCAACAGCGTGTTGCGTTACGAAGACTTGCTCGCGGCGGAAGCGCCGGGCTTCGCGTGGCCGGAATTGGACGAACGAGCCGCCGCCGCGATGTGCTACACCAGCGGCACGACCGGTAATCCGAAGGGCGTCGTCTATAGCCACCGCTCGACTTACTTGCACGCCGTCGGCCTCTGCATGGCGAACAGCTTCGGCTTCACCGAGCACGACCGCACGCTCGCCGTCGTCCCCATGTTTCACGCCAACGCTTGGGGAATGCCCTATGCCGCTTGGTTCACGGGCGCGTCGCTGTTGCTGCCCGACAGATTCTTACAGGCCGAGCGGCTCGCCCGCTTTATCGAAACTGAGCGCCCGACGATCTCCGGCGCGGTGCCGACCGTGTGGAACGAGTTGCTGCGCTACTCCGAAACTCACGAGGTCGATCTCTCATCGCTGCGGATCGTGGTCTGTGGCGGCGCGGCTGTCCCCCCCACGTTGATGCGCCGCTACGAAGAGCGCCACGGCCTGCGGATCATACAGGCGTGGGGCATGACCGAGACCAGCCCGCTCGGAGCCATCGCGCATCCGCCGCACGGAATTCAACCGGACGAGGAGATGAGTTACCGCACCAAGTCCGGCCGCGTAGCCGCCGGCATCGAGGCGCGCATCATGGACGGCGAGCGCGAATTGCCGTGGGACGGCGCGGCGGTCGGCGAGATCGAAGTGCGCGGGGCGTGGGTCGCGGGCGGCTACTACGGCGATGACGCGCCCGAAAAATTTCACGACGGCTGGCTCCGCACCGGCGACATCGGCACGCTCGACGCGAAAGGCTTCATTCAACTCACAGACCGCTCAAAGGACGTGATCAAATCCGGCGGCGAGTGGATTTCCTCGGTCGAACTGGAAAACGAATTGATGGCGCACGCGGCGGTGCTCGAAGCGGCGGTCATCAGCGTCCCGGACGAGCGTTGGGACGAGCGCCCGCTCGCCTGTGTCGTCTTGCGCGAAGGCGCGGGCGCGACGCACGAGGAACTCCGCGAATTCTTATCAATTCGCGTCGCCAAGTGGTGGGTGCCTGAGCGTTGGGCATTCGTCGCGGAGATTCCGAAAACGAGCGTCGGCAAGTTTGATAAAAAAGTCCTACGCGCCCGCCGAGAGAGCGGCGAGTTAGGGACGATCCACGAAACCGCGCCGCCGCCGCCGCCGAAGCGTTAGGGACCAGACTGCGATGAAAGAGGATTTCACCACAGAGGACGCCGCAGGACACAGAGGAAGAATTTAAGATTTGAGACCTGAGGTTTCAATTTTGAAATTTGAGATCGAGCGCAACCGCATTCAACGCTTGCACCTCGGCGTCCTGTTGTCTCCTCCGTAGTAAAGAGCCATCCGCTCGAAAGTAGATTGAGAAAAATCCCGATTATGAACTTCACGTTCTCCGAGCGCACCGAAAATCTCAGCCGGCAACTGCGCGCCTTCATGGCCGAGCACGTCTATCCCAGCGAGTCGATCTACTATTCTCAGATCAATGAGGGTGACCGCTGGCAGCCCGTCGCCATCGTCGAAGAATTGAAGTCGCAGGCGAAGGCCGTCGGATTGTGGAATTTGTTTCTGCCGGACAGCGAACACGGCGCGGGGTTGACTAACTTCGAGTACGCGCCGCTGTGCGAGACGATGGGGCGCTCAGAGATGGCCCCGGAAATCTTCAACTGTAACGCGCCCGACACCGGCAACATGGAAGTGTTGGCGCGCTATGGGACCAACGAGCAGAAAGAGCGTTGGCTGCGGCCGCTCTTGGCGGGCGACATCCGTTCGTGCTTCGCGATGACCGAGCCGGACGTAGCTTCCTCGGACGCAACTAATATCCGCGCGAGCATCACGCGCGACGGCGATGA
>JACCRA010000785.1 GCA_013813825.1 Pyrinomonadaceae bacterium
AAGTCAGCCGCGATCAGTAATGCTTTACCATCCGTGCTGAAAGAGATGTCTCGCACCTCTAAGCCGTCCTGCCACCGGCGCACCAGTTGCCCGCTGTTGATGTTCCACAGTTTGACGGTGTAACGTCCTTGATATTCTTCGCGCAAGACCAAGCCTTGCCCGTCAGGACTGAATGCCAGCGATGTAACAAAATCTTGGCTGGCATCGCCCGCCAAAGTTTTTCGGAGTTGGCCGCTCGCGGCGTCCCAAATCTGCGTCTTGGCCTCCCGCGTGGCCGTCGCCAGTGTTTTGCTATCGGGACTAAAGGCCAGCATTAGGTGAGGAATTTTACCGGCGGACCAAGATCGTTTGAGTGTGCCCGTCGTCGCCTCCCAGAGCGTAATGTTGCCGTCGTTCGCGGCGACCGCGACGGTGCTGCTGTCGGGGCTGAGAGCTAAAGACGTGGGCGCGGCGGTGAGTCCGGTAAGCGTTTTGAGCAGTTCGCCCGTCCGCCAATCCCACAGCTTCACGGTTTTATCGGCGCCGGTGGAGATTAACAATTTGCCGTCGCGGGTAAAGCGAATCTGCGTTATGTCTTGCGTGTGGCCGCGCAAGGTACGCGCGAGTTTGACGGTCTGGCTGTCGTAGATGTAAACGGCGTTCCCACCTTTGAGGACGGCGAACGCTTGGCTGTCAGGACTGAATTGTAGCTGGTCAGTGCTCTCTTCAAGGCGGTCAATTATTTGGCCGCTCTCAGTCCGCCAAAATCTGAGATAGTAATTACTCCTGTTATTGGTGGCGGCGATGCGGCCGTCGGGGCTGAAATAAAACGTGGTAAAACCGTCGCTGTCGGCAAACTCCGAGCGGACGGAAAAGTTTGCATCCCATAGTTTCGCCGTGCCTTCCTCCACTCCCAGCAAGACGTTTTTGCGATTGGGATCGACGACCAGAGTGGAGCGCTTTTCCGTCGCCGTCTCGTAGTAGCGCGGTGGAGCGTTACCCGCCACTTCCCACCGCCAGAGGTTGATGTAACCGGCGGTCAGGAAAGTTTTGCCGTCGGGATGAAAGGCGACTGAATTAGCTTGGAAGGCGTCTCCCACCCGCTCCATGTTGCTCACGTCAATGCGCCGGGACAGCTTGCCGGAGCGCACGTCGTACAGATCGAGATATTTTTTGATGATGGCGCGTCCGGGAGCATTGGAGATCAGCAACGTCTGCCCGTCGGGGCTGAAAGTCACGGCGGGAATGTCAACATACTTCTCGTCCTGAAAAGTGCGCGTGACATGACTCTTGGTCCAGTCCCACAAGTCAACGGTGCTGTCGCGGGTGACGACGGCCAGCAGCATTCCATCAGGACTAAAGGCCAGAGGCTGATGACTGTAATAAGGGTTGGCCGGCAACTCGCGGAGCAACTCGCCGGTTTGCGGATTGAACAACTGCGCCGTCCGCTTCTCGTTATTGACAGCAGCGAAAGTTTTGCCGTTCGGACTGAAAGTGAGCGCGTCCAAACGCCGGTCAATCGTGTGCAGCAGTTGACCACTGGCGACGTCCCAGACGCGCGTTTTGTTGTATGAAGCGACGATGAACTTACCGTCCGGGCTGACTGACATGGAGCCACTGTAAGAACCGTCGGTCTTCTCTCCCGTCTCAAACGTGCGGACGACGCCACCCGTCGCCACGTCCCACATCCGCACCGTAATGTCTGAGCCGGCGGAAAAAATGCTCTTCCCGTCGGGGCCGAACAAAGCATGATGAACCCCTTGAGTATGTCCGGTGAAGTTTCGAATAACGCGCCCCGAACGCGCGTCCCACAGCTTAATCGTCAGATCTTCGCTGGCCGTGAGAAAAGTCTTGCCGTCGGTGCTAAAGACGACGGAATTGATGGTGCTGGTATGTCCGGCTTGCAGCACCAAAACCGGCTGTTCGGCCATCTGCGCGCAAACAACTGGCGCAATGAGGAGGACGAAAACCAACCTCATAGCGCGCCGGTAACTCTCATTTTTCATTGGCATCAAGTCCCCCGGTCCAGAGTCTGTCAGCAAGCGCGGGGAAGATATGCGCGGGCGAGAAGGGATGTCAACAGTGAGAAGCAACGAGCAAAGGAGGGCGTCGCAAAAAGGTTGGCATGCTACAGGCACACAAAGCAGAAACGGGCAGCCCGCACGGGCTGCCCATAATAATTTACGCTTGTGCCTGAGTGATGACTGTCTCACTCGATTAACAATCGCGGTGGGACTAGAAAGCGGGTTGTGCTGCCGTGTGCCAAGTCGTTCCTCGATCACCACGTTCCGGTTGCTGTTCTAGCGTGTCAAGATAATCAAGCCACATTTTCATCACCGCCCGGCTTTCGTCTGAAGACGCAACGAATTGTAAGCCAAAGCCTTCCGTCGGGAGGTAATAAGCTACTTCGCCCCATAAGCGGACGAGTCTGCCGTTCGGCAATTGAACTACGATTTCCATCAAGTCGTCGCCCGGTTCTTCGACTTGGGCGAGCACGAAGCACCCGCCGGCGCTACCGTTGACGATGATGCCTTGCTGGACGCCCGATGCTGTCTCCCAGTGCGCGGGCAGGTGTGTGCGTAGGCGCTCTGCTATTCTCCGCTCTTCCATAGCTGTTGGCTCCTGTGTTTAGTCTGACGTGATTGCCTGTGAGCTAAAGGGCTTGATTATTTAGTCTCTTCTGCGAATGTCACTCGATTTATTTCGCGTAAAGTGGTTAGCCCGGCGAAGAGTTTGAGCTGGGCTGATGCGCGCAGGCTCGATAATCCTTCGGCTTCGGCGGCGCGGCGAATCTCTGAAGCGGGCCGGCGTTCGACGATTAAATCGCGGATGTTATTCGTCAAGTTGAGCAATTCGTGAATTGCGGTGCGTCCGCGATAGCCAGTGTAAGTACAGTGGTTGCACCCGACGCTCATGTAATAAGTGCGCTGGCGATATTCTTCAGAGCGCAGACCAGATTGAAAGAGTTCTTCACTAGATGGATGACATGGCCGTTTGCAAGCAGAGCAGAGCAGGCGGACGAGGCGTTGTGCTAATACGCAGTTCAAAGACGACACGAAATTATACGGCTCGACGCCCATGTTGAGAAAGCGTCCGATCACGTCAATCACATTGTTGGCGTGGACAGTCGTGAATACTAAGTGGCCGGTGAGCGCCGATTGGATGGCGATCTGCGCCGTCTCCGAGTCGCGGATTTCGCCGACCATGATCTTGTCCGGGTCGTGGCGCAGAATCGAGCGCAGGCCACGCGCGAACGTCAAACCCTTCTTTTCGTTGACGGGAATCTGCGTGATGCCGTGCAACTGGTATTCGACCGGGTCTTCAATCGTGATGATCTTGTCTTCACTATTTCTGATTTCATTAAGCGCGGCATAGAGCGTCGTCGTCTTACCGGAGCCGGTCGGGCCGGTGACTAAGACCATCCCGTATGGCTCGGCGATGTACTGACGGAATTTCACCAAATCCTCTTCAGAAAAACCGACCACATCGAGCCGCAGATTGCGAAATTCGTCATTGATCTGTTCTTTGTCAAGAATGCGGATCACCGCGTCTTCGCCATACGCGGTTGGCATAATGGAGACGCGGAAATCGACGTTGCGGCCTTTGTAGCGAACGCGAAAGCGTCCGTCCTGCGGAATGCGGCGTTCAGCGATATCGAGTTCTGACATCACCTTGATGCGCGAGATCAACGTCTCGTGATACGCCAAATCAATTGGATCGACCTTTTCATAAAGGGCCCCGTCAATGCGAAACTTGACGGTGACTGCCGTATCACCCGTCTCAATATGAATGTCGGAGGCGCGCGATTCCAACGCGTTGAAGATGATTGTATCGACGAGTTTGATAATCGGCGACATCTCCGAGTCGGTCGCCAGCCGATCAAGGTCTAAAACTTCCTCGCCGTGTTCCGTCTCCTTGACGAGCGAAATGCGAAAATCCGAGGCTGCGGCGCGGAGGACGCGCTGTGTCGCGTCGCCCTCTTTGAGTACCAACTCAATTGCTTCCGCCGTCGTCACATAAGGCACGATGCGCGTCTGGAGCGCACTAGCGAGTTCGTCCAGGCGGAGCAGGTCCGTGGGATCGGCGATAGCAATGTGGAGGCGTTTACCGTCTCTGCGTAAAGGCACAAACTGAAAACCCAGCATGAGATCGACGGGGAACTCGTTCAGCAATTCGCTATGGATCGGCGAAGCCCCTTGAGAGGGAAAGAGATCGACATAAGGATAGCGGTAACAACGGGCTAGTTCGCGCGCTTCGCGCACCTCCGCCGGCGCTTCAGCAGAGGACGCCGTGATGTCCACGAGCCAGTCCTCAATCGCTTCAGCCAAGATGCCGCTGACTTCCGCCGTCTCCTCTTTAGACCCCTGCCACAGGTCCATGAGCGACACACCATCCGGTATCTCGCTGTGAGCGGCCTCTAGCCCCGGAGTTTCCTCCGTTCCTTGCGTCATAATTTATGCTTGAACCCTGTCATGCATTACCGAATGAAATTTATGTGAAGGGTGCGGGTGATGACGGGCAAAACATTATCGGGGCACGTCCGCAGGACTAGAGTCGCAAATTTTCAGAGGAGCGTCAACTGCCTCACCTTGTCAGTCTAACATCTTTAACGAACGTGGGAAGCAACAGTCGGGCGCGGCTCTCGTCACGCTGGCCGCAAGGCTCGTACGCTGACCCATTGGGAAAGAATTTCGATTGTGTCTCGTGGCTTTCAATGGAAGCTAATAGCCCGCGCCGATGGCAGCAGCGCGGGCAAAATAATGATAGCTATGTTTTTCCAGGAGGTGAGATAATTCTCCACATCGTTGGCGGAATCGCTGGCGGATAGTTAGGCTGGTTTCATCTCTGTTCGAGCGAAACCATGCGCGCTTGTGCGTCAATGTCGCCGGCGTACCCGGCTGCGACGACATATTTATCGCACGCGCTGGGTTCGTACACATCGTTGCCTTGATTGTTGGATTTGAAAGCTGACATAGCAGTAGTGCCGCGTCGGCATCCATAACAGTCGGCGAGTCCCAGCGAATGACCGAGTTCGTGTGTCAGCAAACTCGTCAGCGCGCTCAAATCAGTAACGACCGGATTGATGGTCACAGTCAAGCGAACCACGCCGTTCGACAGCGCATAGAATCTCGTCTCTCCCACGCGCTTCTTCACCCGCGGAATGCCACGCAACACAGTGATGCTGGCGTCATTGGTGGC
>JACCRA010000813.1 GCA_013813825.1 Pyrinomonadaceae bacterium
TTTTGGGCTTGCCGACCTCCTCCGATAGGCTCTCGGCGGTGCGCTGCTGCATGTCAGGCTCAAGCAGGCCATAGATGGCCTGAGTGCCCAGAGCCTGCTCGAAGAGGTGGATGACGGCCGCCGGGCCGCGCAGGTAAGTCTGGTAAATCTCGTAGGAGGTCGGCATCACAGCCTTCCGGAGGAGGCAGCGCCAGAGGAGACGGCTGATAGCCGACGGAAATGGCCTCCGAATGTCGCGCAAGTCGCTTTTTTACTGACTTTAGTCGACCTCCTGAACAGACACCCACTACGGACTGCTACTGCAAAAGGTGATTACCGGAATAGGCATGGAGAAGGTATCTATTCAGCTATGGAGATAAAGGTGCGCAACCGTAGGTGATTGCCGCAGCCTGCGATTGCCACTCGCAAAACGTACTCCTGGCCTCTCACAACGCCACCGCTTTTTATCCGGGATGGCTGCGCAGATGCCGCCGTAGTTGGCGAAAGAACTGCCGTGGCACAACTCCCAAGCCTACTTGCTGGGGCCGCACGCGCCCTCGTTCGGGTGTTTGCTGGAAGCCTTCGGCCGGCCCTCTCCGGCCCTCCTGACCCGGGCCTCCAAGCACCGACCCCCTTGCTGAGACAGCGCAGCATCCCCCTCTGTGCGTTCTAAACGTCTGTCCGGCAAGCGTGGTCGCTGCTCATAACAATTAAGCAACAGACCGTACTCAGCAGCGCGTCCCGAAATACACTTGCAAGTATCGCCGTTTAGCGAATTATCTATTAAAGTGAAAACTTCTGTATACAGGAATGGCAGGCAAAAGCAGTAAGAATTATCCCTAAGAGATGAGGCCACCGGATGAATACAGAAAGGCTCGCCGTTTCTACTCTCACATTCATGCCAGATAGATTCCAATGTTCAGAATCAAGCGGGTGGAAGTTTCGATATTGGGATTAGGCTTTTTCAAAAATGAACAAGAGGGCGTTGCCAGCCCTCTGTCTCCTGCGCTGATTCCTGAAAGCTTTTGAATAATTATGGGGCTTTCCTTTGTGGTATGAATTTTGTAAGCGCGTTGCGGGGTCAAGCAATTATTATGGACCTCAAGCGCCCCTCTCGCAGTCGCCGCAAAAATCTTCGCGCCGCGCTCTACGCGCTGGCCGACGTCGCCGCTGTCACCTTTGGCCTCTCGTGCCTCAAGCTGGCCGCGCTTAACGTCGCGCGCTCCGCCGTCTTGACCGACCGCGTCAAGCGCGGGCAGATGCTGCGCCAAGTCTACGGCATCGGCCCGCTGCTCCCTGAAGTGTTCCAGCACATGACATCCACTATTCAACAAAGCGATTGAAGGAGAAGTGATGAGCGCAACGACCGACACTTTGGTTCGTCTCGAAGACGTTCGCAAAGTCTTTTACACCGACGAAGTGGAGACGCACGCTTTGTCGGGCATTCACATGGACATCCAGCGTGGTGAGTATGTGTCAATCGCTGGGCCGTCGGGCTGCGGCAAATCGACGCTGCTGTCCATCCTCGGTTTGCTGGACTCGCCGAGCGACGGCAGCTACCTGCTCAATAAGCAGTCGGTCGCCAAGCTGACGCTCTCAGAGCGCGCCCGTATCCGTAACAAAGAGATCGGCTTCATCTTTCAAGCGTTCAATCTGATCGGCGATCTGACGGTGTATGAAAACGTTGAGTTGCCACTGACCTACCGGAATCTGTCGGCGGCAGAGCGGCGCGAACGAGTGGAGGAGGCGCTGGTGAAAGTCGGGATGTCGCACCGGATGAAGCACTATCCGTCGCAACTCTCAGGCGGGCAGCAGCAGCGCGTCGCTGTGGCGCGGGCGGTAGGCGGCCATCCCTCGATATTGTTGGCGGACGAGCCGACAGGCAATCTGGATTCGGCGAACGGGGAGGCGGTGATGGGGCTGTTGCGGGAATTACACGGGGGGGGGGCGACGGTCTGCATGGTGACGCACGATCCGCGGTATGCGGAGTATGCGGACCGGACGTTCCACCTCTTCGACGGGCAAGTGGTGGAGGAAGACCGGCACCAGAAAGCGGCGGAAGAGATGGAAGAGAGCGGCTTCAAGTTGTAGCACACGGCGGCCACGACATTAAGCGGGACGCCGTGGCGAACAGCATCAGCCAAAAGCGCGGAAGCGCCAGGCATGAGTCAAGCAAGGTGCGCTAATGAGGGGCGTGAGAAACATCAGAAACATTTTTCGCAAGCAGTACGGAACGCTCCGGCGGCGCTTCATCGTGCGCCGTTATGACGAACGGCGCATTCTCTTCGATCTCGGCCAAGCGGCGCGCGGCGCGACAAACATCAACGAGCTTTATGAATTGACCGTTAAGGAGATGGCAACTGCGCTCGGCACGCCTCATGTCGCGATTTTCGTGCGAGACGAGAAGACCGGCGATTACGTCTGCCGCGTTTCCGGCGTGAGCCTCGCGTCCCGGCACGGGATAGGTCATTCCAGCGACGGGCCGGAGCAATTCGCGAAGGCGCGTAATTATGTGCTGGCGAAAGATGCATTGGTCGTGAAGCGTTTGCGAAACCTGAGCGCGCCGATGAGCATCGCGATGCGCGATCTGGAAACTTGGCAGCGCGCGCTCGCCACTTCCGATCCGGCGAGGCGTGAGCGACGCGAACGCGAGTGTGCGACGCTTTGCGCCATTGAATCGCGGCTGTTGCTCGGCATCATGATACAGGGGCGGCTCGTCGGTATCTTGTCGCTGGGACCGCGATACCACGGCGGCAGTGGCGGGCGCGAGTTTTCGGAAGACGATAAGCGGATGTTGATGTCTGTGGCGAGCCAGTTGGCCTTCATCATCGAGAATGCAAAGCTCGCCGAGCGGATGGTTTCCGCGGAAGGTCTGCGGCGTGAGTTGGCGCTCGCGCGCGAAGTACAACAACGCTTGCTGCCGGAAGTACCTCCCGTTTTGCCTGGGTTGAGCTTGTCGGGTTACTGCCGGCCAGCGCGCGCCATCGGCGGCGACTACTACGATTTCCTTCAGGTCGGGGAAGACCAAACTGGAGTTGCCATCGCGGATGTGGCGGGGAAGGGAATTGGAGCGGCGCTGTTAATGTCCAACGTCCAAGCCTCTCTGCGGAGCCAGTTAATGGCGCGGGGCGCGGCGGCCGGCGACGACAATGCACTGGCCGGACTGGTGCAAACGATGAATCGGCTGGTGTACCAATCGACCGGAGCGGCGAGTTACGTCACTTTCTTTTACGCTCAGTTTGACAACCGCGCGCGAGTCCTCAGCTACGTCAATGCGGGCCACAATCCACCGCTGCTCTTTAGAGCAACCGCCCCGCGCCGCACAGCGAAGCCGCCCGTCGAGACAAAGCATGTGTTAAGCCTCACTCCGCGCTTGAGTGGCGTCATCGTCAACCGGCGTGTTGATGCTGCGCGGATGCCAGCCGTCAGGTCGAACATTCTCATGGTAGCGACCGCCGAACCCGGCTTCAGCGGGACGGATGATGCCGCGAGCAACTTCGAGATCAAAGAACTGCGCGCGGGCGGGCCAGTGCTAGGCGTCTTCGAGGAATGGAATTATGAGCAGGAGACGATCCAAATGCAGAGTGGCGATTTGCTCGTCGCCTATACCGACGGCCTTACCGAAGCGCTCAACACTGAAGGAGAAGAGTTCGGCGAGGAGCGGTTGCGTGGGGCGCTCGCGGCCTGCGCCGATTTGCCGGTGGAAGAGGTGCGCGAGCGCATTGTCGAGCGCGTGCGCGAGTGGTCGGCGGGAACCGCGCAGCACGATGATCTGACATTCGTTGTGTTGAAGGTCGAGTAAACGACGATGGACAAGGGAAGAGGAATCAGGCGATGGGAACCATCCTTCAGGATGTGAAGGGGGACTGGCTTTGGCGCTCCTTCCGGGGTGCTTGTTTGCTATAGCAACTCTCGCCTATTACATCCCGGCGTGACGGGCGACAAAAGTCGATCCGATGGTCGCGCTCCGACACGAACGAATTGCGGATTGAAGAAAGAAAAGCGAAGTGCGGATCGAAAAGACAAATTGGTTTTGTCATCCGCATTCCGCAATCAAGAGAGGTGGCGTGATGGAATCATTCTTCAAAGACATTCAATATGGTGTTCGCACGCTGCTGAAGACGCCGAGCTTTACGCTGGTAGCGGTGCTGGCGTTGGCGCTGGGGATCGGGGCGAATACGGCGATCTTTTCGGTTGTCAACGCGATCCTGCTGCGCCCGCTGGCCTACAAGGACTCCGGGCAGTTGATGCTAATCAATCACAACTATCCGAAGCTCGATCTGAAAGCCTCGGTGTCCGCGCCCGGCTACGTGCATTACCGTGACAACGCGAAGTCTTTTTCGGACGTAGCGGCGATCAGCGGTTGGAACGTCAACCTGACGGGGGACGGCGAGCCGGAGCGCTTGCAGGGCATGTCTGTCAGCCACAACCTCTTCCCGATGCTCGGAGCGCAGGCCGCGCAGGGCCGCACCTTACTCGCGGAGGAGAATCGGATCGGTAACAATCGCGTGGTGGTGTTGAGCGACGCGCTCTGGCGGCGACGTTTCGGCAGCTACCCGAACATGGTCGGCAAAAATATCACGCTCAACGGCGCGCCGCACACGGTCGTCGGGATTATGCCGCCGGGCTTCCAGTTCGGCCGCGAGATGGGGCCAATCGCCGAACTCTGGTCCCCCATCGCCTTCACGCCGGAGCAACTCTCGCCGGACAATCTGACGAACGAGTTCCTGATGGTGCTGGCCCGCCTGAAGCCGGGTGTTTCGCCGGAGCAGGCGCAGGCGGAACTCAACTCCATCGCCGACAACCTGCGGCAACAGTACACGCTCGGCTTGGACGCCGACGATTGGGGACTGGCGCTCCAATCCTTCAACGAACTGGTGGTCGGCGACATCCGCCCGGCGCTGCTGGTGCTATTGGGCGCGGTCACCTTCGTGTTGCTGATCGCGTGCGCGAATGTTGCCAACCTGATGCTGGCGC
>JACCRA010000814.1 GCA_013813825.1 Pyrinomonadaceae bacterium
TTTTGGGCTTGCCGACCTCCTCCGATAGGCTCTCGGCGGTGCGCTGCTGCATGTCAGGCTCAAGCAGGCCATAGATGGCCTGAGTGCCCAGAGCCTGCTCGAAGAGGTGGATGACGGCCGCCGGGCCCTCTCCGGCCCTCCTGACCCGGGCCTCCAGCACCGACCCCCTTGCTGAGACAACGCAGCACAGCGCCCGGCTCAAGATACGAATCGAGAAACTGCAAGCGGAGGCCAGCGACCTGCGCTTGCCGCAACTTTCAACTCCAACGCCGGAACTCAGCACTGGAAGCGCAACGCGCGAAGGACGCGCACACTTTAAGCCACCCGCCCTCGACCGAATCCGCCTTGGGCGAAGCGGACGAAAAGTCTGTTTCACCCTTCGGGCAGACGCCCCGGCGGGCAAGCCGGGCATCGCGGGTCGACGCTCCGACTCGCGGGCACGCTCCCACCGTGTGGACTGATAAGACAATGCAGCGCGTTCAGCGACAAGTGTGAAAACTGTCAGTGAATTATCTGCAGATATGCACTAACACACGCTTTTTTTCGTGTCGTCTCAAAAAGCAACCGTGAAAGTATTTAATACATCTTAAATGTTCAAAATGGCTAAGGAGTTGGGCTGTATGACGGAGAGTGTGCCGACACAGGTTGAAAAGGTGCTTAATAACTTTGCTGACTTTGTCTCGCGGTTGATGGTTGATCAGTACCAGCAGCATTTGGCAGAGCTTGCTTTGACACTTCCGCAAGCGCAGGTCTTACGCATCTTAAAAGGAGGGGCACTTTTGACAGGGCAGCTAGCTGATGAATTGAGAATCTCCGCTCCGGCCATGACCCAACTAACTGATCGTCTGATTCGCAAAGGTCTGATCGAGCGCCGCGCCGCCGATGATGATCGGCGGTGCGTAATTGTCGCTCTTTCAACTGAAGGCGCGCGGCTGATCGATCAGTTTCGTGAACGTCGTCAGGATGTTTTTCACGGGGCGTTATCAAATCTGAGCGAGGGCGACCGGCGGCAGGTTGGCGAGGCTCTGGAAAAGGTGATTGGAGCGTTGGAAAGTTATCATGGGGGTGCAGTCAACGAAAGTGTAGCGGATTTTCGTCCAAGAAGAAGGGAACAGTAAAGAAAGTATCCAAAGGTGAATCCTAATGAGTTTACTGAAGAATAATAATTTGGTGTTGGTGATAGCTTTGATGTTGGCGTTCACGGGGGCGGCTCCTGCAAAAGCGGGCGCGCAGGCTTTAAGCCATCAGCAGTTGGCCAAAAAAGTGCGTCAAGAATTGGTGACATTGCCACTTTATGGGGTCTTCGATAATCTGGCTTATCAAATCGAGGGCGGCACAGTTACTTTATACGGTCAAGTAGTGAAGCCGGTGACGCGAAAGGATGCCGAACGACGGATCGCAAAGTTGCCGGGTGTCAAGACGCTCGTCAATAACATCGAGGTGCTTCCGCTCTCGAACTTTGACGATGAGTTGCGCGTTCGTACTTACCGCGCTGTCTTCAGCAGCGGCGGTCTCTACCGCTATGGCCGGGGCGTGAATCCTTCGATTCATATCGTTATCAACCGCGGGCATGTCACGCTCGAAGGCGTGGTCGCAAACGAGGCCGACAGCCAGATAGCTAATCTGGCGGCGCGTTCCGTCCCGGGCGTTTTCTCGGTCACGAATAATTTGCGCGCCGAAAGCAGCGAGCGACGCGCGCGTTGATGAGAACAGGTTGCGAGTGAGCGGCTTGCTGGAAGTAGCAATGCGGTATTCCTCAGCCGCCCATCGGTTTTACGTTTAATTAGTCTGCGCGAATCGCGTCGAGTTTTTGGCTGACCTAGCGTCGGATAGCCAAGTTTGAAAGAGAGCATCATGGAAAAAACTGTGAATAAGGGCGGGATGCGACCGCTAGTCATGGGCGGAGAGAAATTTCTGTCGTTCAACGGCCTCGATGAAGAGCACCACGAAGAAACGGTTGAACAAGTCGAGGACGTGCTGCAAAAGCTCAGCGGCGCCGGCTTGACCGAGGCTGACTCCGACGAGATGCTGATCGAGGATGTCGCGACCGGCGTGACGCTCGAAGAGAATGCGACCGGCGTTGATGATGTCGAAGCCGAAGACGACCTTGATCTGTCAGCCGGCTCCGACGACAAGGCGACCGATCCCGTGCGCCTTTATCTGAGCCAGATGGGGCGGGTCCCGCTGCTGACACGCGAGCAGGAGGTAACGCTCGCGAAACGCATTGAGGCCGGCCAGATCAGGGCCAACCGTGCTTTGTATCGCGCTCCTGTGGTCATCCATCGAATTCTCCTGATGGGCGAAAGTCTCGCGTCGGGGCAGCTCCCGATCCGCGAGGCGGTTGCTTTTTCCGATCAGGCTGAGTTTATCGAACAGGAGGATCGCAGCGAAGAGTATCTGCGGGTCACTCTGGAGTGCATCCAGCGCATCAATAAGCTTGCGCAGAACGGATTGAAGGAGTTAGAGAAGTTACAGGCGGAGCACAAGCTGACACGCGGTAAGCGGGGGAAAAAACTCTTGCGTTTGCGTCGCCGCGTGGCGCGCGTGCGCCTCGATATCGCGCGGGAAATCAAGCACCTTAATTTGACAGCCGAAGCCCGCCAGCGCCTGATCAATGCGATCACTGCCGTCCACAGGGAAGTGCGTATGGCGGAGCGCGAGATCGAGAAACTGAACGAGCGTCTGACACGGCGTCGGCTCAAGCCGGAGGATGAGAAAGAGTTCAAGCGGCAACTCTCAACCACCAAGCGCAAACTCAAGCAGTTCGAGGTTGAGACGTATATGTCGCCACTCGAAGTCAAACGCACGCACCAGACGATTGCCCGTGGCGAGGCGCAGACCGTCGAAGCCAAGCGCGAGATGACTGAAGCCAACCTGCGCCTTGTCGTCTCGATTGCGAAGAAGTACGTCAACCGCGGCTTGCCGTTCCTCGACTTGATTCAGGAAGGCAATATCGGTCTGATGCGCGGGGTCGAAAAGTTCGACTGGCGGCGCGGCTACAAGTTTTCGACCTATGCGACGTGGTGGATTCGGCAAGCGATCACACGTGCCATCGCCGATCAGGCGCGCACGATCCGCATCCCCGTCCACATGATCGAGACGATCAACAAACTGATCCGCACCTCGCGAGAGTTGGTGCAGGAACTCGGCCGCGAGCCGACCAGTGATGAGATCGCACACAAAGTCGGCCTGCCGGTGGCGAAGGTCCGCAGTATCTTCAAGCTGGCGCAACAGCCGATCTCGCTCGAAACCCCGATTGGGGATGAGGGCGACACGAGCCTCGGCGACTTCATTGAGGACAAAACGCGCGTCAGCCCGGCGGAGAGCGTGGTCAACGAGAATTTGCGTGAAATTACTGAGGAAGTCTTGCAGACTCTCAGCCCGCGCGAGGAAAA
>JACCRA010000023.1 GCA_013813825.1 Pyrinomonadaceae bacterium
TCGTTGAGCGGAAGTTAAGGAGCTTGCAAGGCGCGGTCGAAGAAGTCGATCACGCGGCGGTCGTAGGCTTCGCCTTGTTCGCCGGTGGCGGAGGCAAGGCTGACGCCGGAAAACTGCAAGTCGCTGTGTAGTTCGACGAGCGCGGGAGCGGGGAGACACTTGGCGAGTTCGGCGGTCGAGTCGCGCAGTTGATTGTCGTCTCTTCCCGCGAGTAGCAGCACGCGCACGCCGGAGAGTTGGGGCGCGACCTCGCAAGCGGACACGCTCTGATAAGACCCAAGAAAATAGAGGCGCGTGCCGGTGCGCGCCAGCCATTGAAGCAGGCCATTCTCGACGCCGGCACTCCTCTGCAAAGTCACGTGCAACAGCATGTCGGCATCGGCGGGCACGGAATCAAGCGCCAGCGCGGGCGCGCGTTCCGCCTCCGACTGCCGCGACGCGGCGAGCAGCGCGGCGTACCCACCCAACTCGACGCCGAAGAAGCCGATCCGCCCGCTCGTCAAAGGCTTCCGCTGTGGCGTCTGAAGGGAGCGTAGATAATCGACGGCCGCCAGCACATCGTCGGCCTCGCGCGAGCCAAGCGTGGTGGAGGAAATTAGCGGCTCCTGCCCGTGCCCGCGCAAGTCGGGCCAGAGGACTGTGTAGTTGGTCGTCTCGTTTAGTTTGACGCCGAGGTTCAAGAGCCACGAGCGGTCGGCCCCGTAACTGTGCAGCATGATCACGGCGGGCGCGCCTTCCGCGCCGCGCAGCAGCCAGCCGCGCGCCTCCGTCCCATCGCGATTGCGCCAACGCTCGTCACTGATCTTCAACGCGCGTCGGCTGTAGGCGGTGAAGGTCTGCGGCGTGATCAAATAAGGGCTGCGCGGCGGGCGCACCACCTCATAGACGAGCCAGCCGACCGCGCCGCAGAAGCCCAACGCCAACAGTAGCGCGAACGGCCACAGCGCCTTGAACAGATTTTTACCGGGGCGTCTGAAACGAGACATCTTTGGGAAGGGATGAGGGATGAGGGATGAAATAAGAACTAAATGCTATTTTCTCTTCATCCCTCATCCCTCATCCCTGCTTTCCGCTTGGGCGAGCGCGTGCGCGTAATCGTCCGGGTCGTTGACGTTGCAAAAAAAGAGTTGCGAGTTGTGCAGCGGCTGCCACTCGACCGGCTCGACCCAGCGCGTGCGAACTGTTTGCAGCAGCGAGCGCGGGCGGTAATCGCCAATTTCCAGCAACCGCGTCGCGGCGCGCAAGCAGGGCTGGCGAGCGTAAAGCGCGCAGAGCGGTTGCTGGCGTCCATCCGCTTGCAACGGCGCGACGGCCTCCGATTGTTCATCGCGTAAGGCGGCGAGGTATGTGAATAACTCGCCGGTCACGAAAGGCAGATCGCAGGAGACGACTACGATCCACGGCGTCCGCGCCCACGTCAGCGCGGCGTGCAGACCGCCGAGCGCGCCGCATCCGGTGTGGATGTCAGCGACGACTGGCAAGCCGGCCTGCGCGTCGCTGTGCCTCGCGCTGACGATGCTTAAGGGCGCAGCCACGCCCGTCAAAGCCTGCGTGATTCGCGCAACAAAAGTTTGACCTTGCAAGAGCAACCGCGCCTTGTCAGTGCCCATCCGGCTCGATGCCCCGCCGGTTAGGATGAAACCTGCGATCTCAGACATGAGGTATCAGGGCCTTCGCCCTCGGAGCCTGTCACCTGCGGACTAACCAACGCCACGGCGGCGACGGCGCACTCACCACGAGCCGAATAATGTGAAGCAATGCCGTGCCGCCTTCGACAGCACGTTAGCACGCGCCGTTCATTACCGGCAAGAAAGGTCAAAGTGTCAGTCTTGGTGCCCTCTTCAACTGGCTGATAACTGCACGACGCCATACTCAGACGGAAGCTGCCCGCCTAGCTTTTCTCCCACCGATTCCGGGATGTGCTGTTCCGAGTGTGCCAGCGGTATGTATGAGCCGTGTCCGTTTGATGAATTCGACTCTTCCGGGACTCGCAGCCAATGTTGCGTCATCAGCCCGATAGTGATCGATATTCTAGGGAATGGCTTCGCCTTCACTAACGCCCAAGACGGCATTGACTTTGACTTCAACGGCGACGGCAATGCATCAAGAGTGTCTTGGACGGCGAATGCTACTGACGATGCGTGGCTGGTACTTGACCGCAACGGTAACGGCGTTATTGAGAACGGGCAAGAATTGTTCGGCAACTTCACGCCGCAACCGGCAACTACCGGACGCAACGGTTTCATCGCGCTGGCTGAGTTCGACAAGTTAGCTAACGGCGGCAACGGCGACGGCGCGATTAACCGGGGAGATGACATCTTCACGAGCCTGCGGCTGTGGCAAGACACGAACCATAATGGCATCTCGGAAGCGAATGAGTTGCACTCATTGCCGGCTTTAGGGGTGGCTAAAATCGAGCTTGATTACAGAGAATCGCGGCGGGTGGACGAGCGCGGCAACCAGTTCAAGTATCGTGCGAAGGTCAAAGATGCGAGAGACGAGCAGGTTGGACGCTGGGCGTGGGATGTGTTCCTCGTCCGTGAGCAGTAAGTAAGGTCGTCTAGCTTTAGATAAGCACACCGCCCGGAGGTTTCCGCTGAACCTGCGGGCGGTTTTCTTGTTCCTCACTCTGAATGACTACAGATGTTTGAAGCGGGCACGTTCCGTCCCGCATCATCCGCCGCCCGCCGTACAACCTTTCAACTTCCTTGACCGTCTGAGAAGCCGAAAGCTATAGTCGTCAATAACGTCCGCGACTTCCCGCGCGGCGTGTGACATAATCCTAAGCCGGTGACTTTTGAATTTGTGCCCGCGACACTGGTGATTCAATGAAAAAATGCTTTGCTGTTTTGTTAGCTTTGGGCTTTGCCCTCGTCTCGCACCACGTCCCTGCTCGCGGGCAGGCTGTGGCGCAGGTCAAGAGCAAGAGCCAGGTGTCCGTCCCGCTCTTCCCGCTGGAAGATGTGCGGCCGGGCATGAAAGGCGTGGCGTGGTCGGTCTTTAACGGCACTGAGCCGGAAGCGTTTGAGGTCGAAGTGCTGGGTGTGCTGCCCGGCTTTCCGGGGCCGCGCCAGTCTGGCATTATCGCGCGCTTGTCGGGCGCGAACGTCGCCAAAACTTTCGTCTTCGCGGGGATGTCCGGCTCGCCGGTTTACATCGACGGCAAACTCGTCGGCGCTATCGCCTACAGCTTCCCGTTCTCGCGCGAGCCAATCGCGGGCATCACCCCGATCCGGCAGATGATCGACATCTTCGAGCGCGAAAGCGTCACGCCGCGCGCCTCCGATCCGCGCACTATTTCATTTACCAAACTGGCCGCGACTGAATTACAACTCAACTGGCCGAAGCCGATGCTGACCGGCGGCCCGCTGTTCGCCGCAGTCGCCGCGGCTGGCTCGCCGCTCAACAGTTTGATCGGCCAACAGATGACGCCGATTGCCACGCCCGTCGTGTTTAGCGGCATCGCGCCGGAAGCGTTGCAGCGATTCGCGCCCCAACTCCAATCAGCCGGCTTGTTGCCCGTCGCCGGCATCGGCGGCGCGGCCGCGATCACGCCGCTCGCGAAAGCGACGGACAAGACGCTTGCGCCCGGCACGTCGATTAGCGTCCAACTTGTGCGCGGCGATTATTCGCTGGCCGCGTCGGGCACTGTCACGATGCGCGACGGCGACCGCATTTATGCCTTCGGTCATCCGTTCCTCGGCCTCGGCAGGGCCGACATGCCGATGTCCGAATCATCGGTCGTGACGGTCATCTCTAACGTCAACAACTCGTTCAAACTCGCCACGCCGGGGCAGATGGTTGGAGCTGTCTCGCAGGATCGCGCGACCGGAATTTTCGGACAACTCGGCCATGCGCCGAAGATGATCCCCGTGACCATCAATCTGCGAACGAGCCGTGACCGCACCGAGAAGTTTACCTACGAAATCGCCAGCGATCAGTTCCTCACGCCGCTGTTGTTGAACATCACCGTCTATAGCACCATCGCCGCGACCGAGCGCAGCCTCGGCGAGGCGACGATCAGCTTAAACGGCCGGATCGATGTCGCCAACCACGAGACGATCTTGCTGGAACGTCGCTTCTCTTCGGCTAACGCCGCCGCGCAGGCTTCGGGCGCGGTCGCCAACCCGCTGGCCGTGTTACTGTCGAGCGGTTTTGAAAACGTCGATGTGAAATCGATCTCTCTCGACATTATTTCTACGGACGAGCGCAAAGCGGCGACGTTGGAGCGGATCGCGCTCGACCGGACGGAAGTCGGGCGCGGCGAGACGATGGAAGTGCAGGCCTACGTCCGCACCGATTCCGGCAAACAGTTTGTGCAGCGCATCCCGTTCACGATTCCGTCCGACGTGCCGCCCGGCCAACTCGTGCTGTTCGTCGGCGACGGCAACGCCCTCCAGCAGGCGGCGGCGGCGCAGAATTTTGTCCCGAAAGATTTGGGGCAACTGGTCGGCGCGATTAACAAGATCAAGAAGAATGATCGCCTTTATGTAAAACTGTTCCGGCTGACTCCAGGCGCGGTGATCGGCACTGACGAGTTGCCGAACCTCCCGCCCTCGATGGTCGCCACGCTCAACAGCGACCGCTCTTCTGGCGGCTACACCGCGACGGTCCTTTCGCCGCTGATGGAGAAAGAACTGCCGCCCGCCGAATTCGTCATCGAAGGCCAGCAACTGATCGGCATCAGCGTGATTCGCTGATGTGATTGACAAACAGCCATGCAAAAAAGAGGTGAGCGGCTGACATTAGCTCTCACCTCTTTTTTTACGGCTGCACATTGGTTGATCACCGACTCAGTTTGTCGCTCGTCCAACGATGAACAAAAACCGCTGCTCTGAATCCGGCATCTGGATGGCGGAGCATGTGAGTCTGAGACTGGCGATCTTATCGTCCAGCGTCGGCCCGCCGAAAAGTAGGAGCGTGGACGAAGGCGGGGACCAACGGACGAGTCGCGGTAGTGTCTCAATGAATTTTTCGAGCGCGCGGCAAGTGACGTAATTGGCCGATGGTGGCGGCGTCGTCTCCTCGAATCTGGCGGCGACGACTTGCGCGGCTGTGTGTAGTTCGAGCCGCCGCAACGCCTCGCGCAGAAAGACGGCTTTCTTCGGAGAGGCTTCGATCAGCGTGGCGCGCAAATCCGGGCGGGCGATCAAGCAGGGAATGATCGGCAACCCCGCGCCCGATCCGATGTCGGCGACGTGCGCGCCAGTTGAAAAGTAAGGCAGCGCGACGAGCGATTCGAGGACGTGCCGTGTGGCGAACTCGGCGGGCGGGCAGGGCGCGACCAAGTGCAAACGCGCGTTCCACTCCGCGATGTGCGCGTAATAATCACGCAGGCGCTCGCTGACTGCCGGGGCAAGTTCGAGTTCGTAGCGCGGAGCGCGGATACGGAGCGCGTCGAGGAATTCTTGATCGCCGTAGTTCATGCTAATTTTAGTCGCGGTCCCGCATAGCTTAACTGAAGATCAAATCGTGACAAGAATGAAGATGAGCCGGATGACGGAAGCACTCGCTGAGGAGCACGAACGACTAGGGCGCGCGGCGACGGAGATCATCGCGGCTTACGCCAGCTCGCTCGACAGCGTGGCGGTCTGCTCGCGGGCGACGCCCGCTGAGTTGGAGAAACTATTTGACGAGCCGTTGCCGCTCGAAGGCATCGCGGTTGAAGAGTCTTTGCGACGATTCGCGCAGGATGTTATCCCGCACGCGATGAACATTCCCAGCCCGCGCTACTACGGTCTCTTCAACCCGACGCCGTTGCCTGTCGGCGTGTGGGCGGACGCTTTGGCTTCCGCGATCAATCAGAACGGCGCGGCGTGGCGCAACGCGCCGGCCGCCAGCGCCATTGAGGCGCGCGTGCTGCGTTGGCTATGCGAACTGATGGACTATGGCTCCAACAGTTTCGGCACGATGACGAGCGGCGGCTCGGAAGCTAACCTGATTGCTCTGAAATGCGCCCGCGACCGCGCCGTGAGCGCGGCGCGCGATTACGGTTTGCGTCATCGCGACAAGTCGGGAGCCGCAAGCGCGGGCGCTCTCGTCGTCTATGCTTCCGAGCAGACGCACTATTCGCTTGAGAAAAGCGTCGATCTGCTCGGCCTCGGTCGCCGGAATTTGCGGAAGATCGCGACGGACGAACTCTTTCACATTCGCATCGATGAATTGCGCCGCGAGATCGAGCGTGACCTCGCGGCGGGCCACGTGCCGGTGTGCGTCGCGGGAGCGGCGGGCGCGACCTCGACTGGCACTATCGATCCGTTGGACGAACTGGCCGATGTCGCGCGCGATTTCGATTTGTGGTTTCACGTGGACGGAGCTTACGGCGGCGCGCTCGCGCTCTCGGAGAAACACCGCGCGAAACTGCGCGGCATCGAGCGCGCCGATTCGGTGAC
>JACCRA010000033.1 GCA_013813825.1 Pyrinomonadaceae bacterium
GGTTCAGGAAACTTGTCTAACGCGCTACATCATCTCTACGATTCGACAGTCCTTCGCCATTCCATTCCCTCCCGCCGCAAAGAGCGGGCCGTAATAGCAATAATAGCGATAGAGGCTGAAGTGTTGATTGCTCATTCCTTGCTCAACGCGCGAGACTCGCGGCGTTGGTAGAGACACCGTAAACAGTCCGCGCTAATGTTGTCAAGCGCGTTTCGTATTGGGTGGACGTGAACGCCATCGCGGGAATGACTGAAGATTGCCAACAGGGAATCGAGCGTTTTCTACGAAAACCGTAGCCCGGATGATCAAGCCCACCCGGTTTTTGATCAGTAGTTCATGTCTGACTGTGAGTTGTCGGCGTCGTTAATGGCTGTTACTGATGTCATCTTGCTCGGCCAGCACGGCACGCTTTCTCACGTGTTCCAGCAGCGTCTCCAAGTAGCAGCCGAAGCGGTGGAGCGCCGGGTGCCATTGCTCCGTGCCGCGTGCCGCCTCGATCTCCTCGACGCAGCGCCCGAACGTCTCCCAGTCTTTAGAGAGGAGGTAGCGAATACTTCCTTCGCCGAACTCCTTAAGACACTCAACGAGAAATGCGTCCGAAGCCTGATCACGCCCTTCCTCCGCCAGCCTGACCAGTTCGACGAGTAGCACGAGGTCGTCGCACAGGGTGAGCGATTGTTGCCGCCGCAACTGGTAGTCGTCGAAGAGGCGTGCGCCGTTGAGCGTCGGATCGAAAACCCGTGCCAGTTCAATCGTCAACTGCTGAAAGCAGTTGCAGAGCGCACCGTGCGCGCGCTCGATGGCGGCCCGCAACTGGCTAGTTTCGCCGGCTGTCTCCAACGCCTGAAGCTCGTGAGGGCACGTCCGGCGCAACTCGAAGTTGATGGCGTAGCTTATGCAGTCGAGCACTTCCCTAACAGGGGCGGGAAGGTTTGCCAACTCTGACGTGCTCGTCTCGATGGAGTCAACCAACGCGCGTGCCTCGCCGTGGACGAGGATAAACATCGGCACGGCGTCCGCCAGCGGGCTGTCCCCCCGCAGGTAAGTTTCGATCCAACTCAAATACCCGAACAGCCGTGTGAGATCGGAGAAGATATTCGTCATCGCCTCTCTGAACTCGCCGGGAGCGATGTCATCAAGAAGAGCGGAGAGAATCTCTTCGACCGGCGGCGCGGCCTGATGCCCGGCCGCAGAGGTGTCTTCGTCAGACTGTCCTGGAAGAAAAGGGGCGAAAGCGAGGGAGTCCTGTATCTCTTCGTCGAGGAGAAAAGCAAAAGTATTCATTACACGTCACCTTCTGGCTGTCGTAATTTGTGGTGGCCGGGGCGAAAACTTTTTAACTCGACATGAGGAGCGACTCAGGCGACCAGCGCCTGAGCGGCGATCTCAAAGAGCAATGGCCGTGCCATTTCAGCCAAAATTTTTTAAGTGATTATTGCTGGAAAATTGAGAGCAGCGACTATCGCGATCAGTGGGGCAGTCGAAAGAGTTGTCAGAATGATTGAAAATGACGTGTCATTCTGAAAGAGTCTCAGGCGATTGAAATTTAGCCATCAGCTTCGACATCAGACAACGATTCGATATGGCAAACTCTACCGTCCAGAGTTTCCAGAGCATGGACGATAAACTCGGCGCAGCGGCGCAGGCGAAAGTGCGCTTCCACCAAATATCTGCGGCCTCCGCGAAGTCTGCTCGCCTACAGCCAACGCAACTCGATCCACCCGTTCAACAAAAAGCAAAGCAAGGCGAGCAACAAGCCTCGGTAGGCCGCATGGTTGGCGGTCGCCCAGCCGCGCAGTTGGCGCGAACAACGGTTAACTCGTTTCGCTCCCGCGGCGTCGAGCGCCGAGTCGAGTGATTTATCCACCGGCTGTTTTTCTCGGGTCCTAGTCCTTAAGTGGCTGAATCCATAAAACTCAAGAGAATTCAAAAAAATGATTGACGAGCCGTCCAGCGGTCACCGCGTCGAGTGCGCCAGCCTGATTTTTCGGCGGAAAATGAGAGTTGCCGGCGCGCTCCGCGATGGAATAATAGTTGCTGAAATATTTAACTTCAACCGCGCGGTCGTTCAAGGCTTTTCTGTCGCACATCTTTTTCCTGACACTCAACCTGCTTAAGGAGAGATTAAAGTGACTTCCAACCACGTCAAAATTGTAGCTCGCAGCCTCGCCTTGTTGTTCACTATTAACTGCTTCCTGTCCCTCCCAGCGCTCGCACAAGCGACGACTGCCGACATCACGGGGCGCGTCCTCGATCAGCAGGGAGCCGCCGTCCCCAACGCGATGATCACCGCGCGCAACCCGGCCACCGGGCAAACGCGCACGACCACGACCGATGAGGAAGGCAACTTCACGCTCACGCAATTGCCTCCCGGAAACTATGAAGTGGAAGCTGAAGCTCAGAGCTTCAGCAAGGCGCTGGTGAAAGACTTCGAGTTGAATATTGGTGCGAAGCCAACGATCAACTTCGAGCTCCGGCCGGGACAGCTGACCGAGACTATCGATGTCACCGCGTCGGCGACGTTGGTCGAGACCACAAAGTCAGAGCTTGGCGGCGTCGTCTCGCCGGTTGAAGTGGCAAACTTGCCGCTCTTGAATCGCACCTTCGCCGGCCTCTCGGTAATCATGCCGGAAGCGCGGCCCGTCGGTAATTTTGATCCGACTAAGACGCGCGTCGGCAACGTCGCTTTCAACGGCGGCGATGGCCGGCAGGTTGATGTCAACGTTGATGGCGGCGACAATAAAGACAACGTCGTCGGCAGTTTGCTGCAAAATTTCTCTTACGAGTCGATTCAAGAATTTCAAGTTTTGCAGCATCGTTGGACGGCGGAGAGTGGGCGCGCCGTGGGCGGCGTCATCAACGTCATCTCCAAATCAGGCACGAACGAATTTCACGGCTCGTTCTTCGCCAACTTCCGCGATGAAGCTCTGCGGACTTTTGATTTCTTCGAGAAGCGGAGGCAGGTCCTCGACCCCGCCTTCGAGAAGCCCTCATTCAGTCGTCAAGAAGTCGGCGGCTCAATTGGCGGGCCTGTCGTTAAGGAAAAGCTCTTCTTCTTTTTCGCGTTGGAGCGTTTCCGCGAGCGACAACTCAACGCCCTGTCGCCGATTGCGGTATTGCAACTGCCCGCTATTCCGGGAGTCGGGGACGTCGGAGCCATTCCCACGCCGTATAATGACACGCTGTTGACGGCCAAGGTCGATCACAACCTGACGGATCGCCAGACGATGTTCTATCGTTTCGCATACCAGAAAAACGATTCGCCTAACGATCAAATCGGCGTCCCCGCGACCGCCGACATTACTGGCGGAAACACTAACAACAACAAGCTGTACAGCTTCGTCGTCAATCACACTGCCACGCTCAGTCCGACGAAGCTGAACCAGTTCACGTTCCACTTCCAAGACTTCAATAACGCGCTCCTCGGCGTCACCGATAGGCCGAATATCGTGTTCCCCTCGGTGCAGACAGGTCGCAACGCCAACGTGCCGCAGGCGACGTTAGAAAAGAAATATCAGTTCCGCGACGACTTTTCGTGGACGGCCGGGCGGCACGGCATGAAGTTCGGAGTCAATTACATCCACACGAAGCTCGACGGCTTCTTCTTCTTCGGCGCGCAGGGGTATCAGATCACTTTCTTCGATGATCCCTTGACCATCAGGAACAATACCAACGGTCTCTACCCGCAAGGCTTCGCGACACCCGGCGCGGTGCGTCAGATCACTTTCTCGGACGGCGAAGGCACGCACCAGCAGACCTTGAACCAGTTGGCCCTCTACTTCCAAGACGATTTCAAGGTGACGCCGCGCCTGACGCTCAATCTCGGTTTGCGCTGGGATGCGAACATCGGCAATCTTATCGACCAAACGAACAATCGCACCATCCGCCTGCTCCAACGGCTGAATCACCCGCGCGCGCAAGCCATCGCCGGAGACCCAGAAAAGTTGACCCGCACGACGCCAAGCTGGACGGAGTTTCAGCCGCGAT
>JACCRA010000034.1 GCA_013813825.1 Pyrinomonadaceae bacterium
GCCGCAGGGCGAGCCGGCGCACGTCAACGAAACGCTCAACGCCGTGATGGCCGCCTTGCACGATCTGGACGAGCGCGTGCGCCGCGAATTGTTCCAAGATCAGATGACGTTCAGCGCCCTCAAGAGCCTGCTCGGACGCACCGCCAAGCTTTACCCGCGCATTTTCCAGCGGGTGCGGGAGCACCTTGGCGCGCGTGGCGCTTTCTGGTGGGCGGCTAACGTCGCCGAAGCCGCTTTCAGCGAACGCCGCTCGCGCGTTGCGGCGGAAGGAACAACCACAGCAGCGCGCAACGCGGAATCCGCGGCGCAGAAATTCACCCGCCACGTGGCCGACTATCAAAAAGAGCACGGCTGAGATAAAGGGGAAAGGCGAAGGGCAAAAGGCGAAAGTTAGGACACAGCTTCGCTGTGAATGATTTTATTTGATTCACGCCGCAGGCATGTCCGCACTTTGCCCTTCGCCTTTCCCCTTTGTTATTGACCGTCGGCCTTGCCACCGGAGATGATAATCGGCTCGCCGCCGCCTTCATCCGCCGCTTCCGGCGCGCCGCCCAAAATAATGATCGGCTCGCCACCGCCTTCATCCGCCGCTTCCGGCGCGCCGCCGGAGATGATGATCGGCTCGCCGCCGGTGTTGGTCGTTCGCTCGTCTGTCATGTGTGAATCCTCCTTCGATTCGTGACTGCATTGATCGTTGGTAATGCGTGTTGCAAAGGGCGGGCGGCGAGGACGCCCGGTGAGCTTCGCAACGAATTTGTCGGGGACAAGCTGCTAATTGACCATGTAGAGACTCAAGTAATTTCCTCAGTCTCAATCGTTACAACGTCTGTCTGCTGTAACTCGGCCACTCTCTCGCCGTTGACCAGAACGCTGACGAGTTTGGAATTATCGTCCTTATATTTTTTTCCAACCGGAGTCGGCCGGCTCGTCATGTCGTCGTTGAATTCGATGGTGACGGAGCCGCCGGAAATGATAATCGGTTCTCCTCCTTGTGCCATGACTGTCTTCTCCTTTTTCGAGGTTGAGGTTGAGGTTGGAACAGCTATTTCGCTTCGCCGGTCGTCGTCTGCTGGAAGAATCGCACGTCCGGTCGGGTGAGGTAGCTGTCGTAATCGCCCGTCGCCCACTGCTGGCGGAGGCGTGACTGCGCGGTGGCGGCGCGCGCGCCAAACGCCTCAGCCCGCGCCGAATCGCCCGCAAGACGGCTGGCGCGTGACGCCACGAGCCAAGCGCGCCATTCGGAAGCCGGATGCCCCAACCGGCTAAAACTTTCGCCGGCGGCAAGCGCGGCGGCGAACGCGCCCGCCCCGTCGCCGCCTGCCAACAGCGCCTGCGCCAGCACGAGTCGCGCACCGGGAACCAGTCCATCGCTCCCCGACTGCTCGGCCAATTTAACCGCCTCTTCACACCGACCGAGACCCTCGGCGCGGGCCGCGCCTGCGGAAGATGAAATCTGCGCGAGACAGGAAATCTCCTGCGCCCTGATCTTCGTCGCTGGAGACTGCGACGACCCGCCGGTGTCGGCGAGGATCCGCTCGGCTAAAGTCTTCGCCTCGGCGAAAAGGCGACGACTCAAAGCCAACTCCGCGCGGGCCATCTGGATGTCAAGCAGCACGTCTTTGAAAGCCCCGCCCCCTCTGCTGCTGCTGTTGCCGCTACCACCACTACCGTCGCCGATGGCGAGCGCCTGCGCCGCGTCGAGGCGCGAATGCGCCTCGCGTTCGCGCCCGAGTTGGACCAGTGCGTCACCCTGTCCGAGCAGCCCGTAGGCGATGCCGCGCCGGTTGTTAAGCAAACGGCTTATCTGCTCGCGCTGACCGTAGTGCGAGAGGGCTTCCGCGTACTTCTCCCGCGCCGCCGAGATGGCGCCGAGGTCTTCGTGCGCGCCGGCGATTTGCGCTTGATCGTTGGCCTGCCGCGCCGCCTCCAACAGTTGCTCGAAGATGCGGCGCGCGGCCTCGTAATCGCCACGAATCCGGCGGATGCGGCCGAGCAAGGCCTCGGCTTGCCCGGCCTCGCGGCGGTAGTTGCCCTGCCGGTAAAAGTCGCGCGCCTCCGTGACATAAGGTTCGGCCTCGCCGATCCGACCTTGCTGAACGAGGAGGCTACCGAGGTTGCCCTGTGCGCGGGCGGCGTTGCGCGGCGACTTCGCCTGCCGGGCGATGTCGAGCGCCTGCCGGAAATGTTTTTCGGCCTCAGCGTGTTGGCCTCCCGCGAAGTGGACGTTGCCGAGATCGACGAGGGCGCGCGCCGTCAGATTATCCAATTGGTTTTCCCGCGCCAGTTCAACCGCCTGCCCGGCGTAGGCGAGAGCCTGTGTGAAATTTACCTCCCCCATCGCCACCGCGCTCAGTTGCGAGAGGGACTGCACGCGCTGCGGTTGGCTGCCGGTGGTGCCGGTCAGATCGAGCGCCTGTTGCAATTGCATTCGCGCCTCCACCAGCCGGTTGTTGTTCCGCAGAAGAAAGCCGCGCTGGTAGAGGACTTCAGTGCGTCCCTCATGGTTGCCGACGTCGCGGTAAATGCTCTCGGCCTTGTCAAAGGCGACCATCGCGCTCGGCAAATCGCCCTGCCGGCCGTAGAGGATACCCAGCCGCAGGTAGGCTGTCGCGTCCTGCGCGTCGCGGTTCGTCGCCTCGCGATGACTGGCAATCGCGCTCTCAATGTCTTCTACCTTTTCGTAAGCGCGACCGAGATCGACATAGACGTGCGCCCGTTCGGGCGCGAGTCGCGCGATTTCCCGGTAAGCTGCGAGGGCGCTCGCGTGCTCTCTCGAGACGGTCGCCCTGATGGCATCGAGGTAGAGAACTTCGATTGGCTCCAAGCTGTCGCGGTCGAACGGCAGGTCAAGGGCGCGCAGTTGAGAGTCTTTCGCACGGCCGGTGTAGTCTAATTCCGCATATGCTTCGGCGAGGCGCGCGTGGGCCAGCGCGAACTTCCCATCGGCCTGCACGGCGCGTTCTAAGGCCGCGCTCGCTTGGTGGTACGCGCCTTCACGCAGGAAATTCACGCCCGCCTCGTAGAAGCGGAGGGCTTCGACCGGCGGCCGGTGCGGCGCGGGGCGGAGCAGGCGACTCAAGCCCCAGAAACCGACCAGCAAGGCGCAGAAAGTTAGTAGCATCGCGCCGAGAGAGACGCGCGGACGGCGCAACTGATCAGAGATCGTCGTCAGCGCGCTGGCGCGCTGAAACGTGTTCGCGGCTTGAGTCATCTGCCGCGTGTGGACGTGTTCGCCGCCGGAGAAATTTTGGCGGGCGGCACGCAAGTCCGCGATCAACTCGGCGGCCGATTGGTAGCGGTCTTCCGGCTGCTTCGAGAGCGCCTTGAGCGTGACGCGATCCAACTCGGCCGAAATGCGCGGATTGAACTCTGAAGGCGGCGGCGGGTGGACGTGCAGCACTTGCGCCGCGATCTCCATCACCGTCTGACCGGCGAACGCGGGGCGACCGGCGAGGCACTCGTAGAGCAGAGCGCCGAGCGCGAAGAGATCGCTGCGGCCATCGACGGGGACGCCCTTAACCTGCTCCGGCGAAAGGTAGAGGGGCGTTCCGAGCATCACGTCGCTGCGCGTCTTGACGCCGGCGAGCGTTTCGGAGTGATGGCCGGCGATGGCGGCCTCCCGCTCATCCTCGATGAGTTTCGCGAGGCCGAAGTCTAAGACCTTGACCTCGCCGCGCTCGTTGACGAGCACATTCGACGGCTTGATGTCGCGGTGGACGATCCCGCGCCGGTGCGCCTCGCCGAGCGCGTCGGCCACATCCTCGACGATCTCGACGGCCCGCCCGAGCGTCAACTCGCTGGCGCGGAGTAACTCGCCGAGGTCGCGCCCATCGACCAACTCCATCACGATGAAAGGGCGGCCGTCCGGGGTCTCGCCGTAGTCGAAAACGGTCGCGATGTGTGGATGATTAAGCGCCGAGATCGAGCGCGCCTCGCGCAGGAAACGGGCGTGATGATGGCCGTCGTCCTGTCCCGCGGCGGTGGTGACAGTCGGAATTTTGATCGCGACGCGCCGACCGAGCCGCGTGTCTTCGGCCACATAGACGACACC
>JACCRA010000068.1 GCA_013813825.1 Pyrinomonadaceae bacterium
GTCTTCGGCTTCAATCCGTTCTCTCGCCACGCGGTCGCGCCGGTTCATGTCATCCAGTGTCGCTTTCAGTTCAGGATCGAGGGCAGGTTGATGTCCCTGATCGGTCTGGGATACGGCCCGCAAACCGTTGCCGGCGCTCAAGCGCTCGAGGCTGTCGAGCGAATCGTCTTGCTCGTCGCTCACTGCTTCCCGCCTTTCTTCTTCGTAGAAGTGCCATTGCTGGCGCGTATTCGCCCCGTGGCGCGTTTTTCTGTGCTGGGTGCGGACTTGGGCGGCCTACCGGTTTTTCGATTCTCTACGGCCTGCAAGTCGGACTCTAGGATCATGTAAACAGGGCCAAACTTTTGCGCGGGTAAGCGGCCAGCGGTAATCATGGCGCGAACTCGCGTAGAGGTCACGCCTAAGTGCCTTCCGGCCTCTTCTGTAGTCAGCATCCGTTCACTCATACACAAAGTATAACGCCGAAGAATTATTTTGCCAACACAATAATTTATATTGACAAAGTATTACTTTCACGCTATAGTTTCACTTGTCAGTCAGACATCACAGCCGAGAAGGGAATCAGCACCAATGTTCATCCTCAGAAACAAAGAGCAACTCAGCCGGGCGATTGAAAACGCGCGCACGCTCCACCCGAAAGTCCGCATGGTTGAATTCGGCGAGTATGAAGTGACGGGAAGCCGCGGCAACACCTACACGGTGCTCTGCTACCGCGCCGCCGGTGAGAAGATCGTGGATTGCAACTGCCCGGCGCGCGTGCCCTGCAAACACAGTGCGGCGCTTTCGCTCCACGTCGCGTTGGCGGCACAGGGGCGCGGCGGCCACTAAAGCGAAAGGGCATACTTGAGCCGGTAACTCAAGTATGCCCCGCAACCTTCCATCTTTGGGACGAAAGGAATCACCCGAAATGAGTCTAAGCAAAAGAGAGTTTGAAAGGCAACAGGAGAGGGAAGCGCCAGCCGCACGTGTCGAGCGGGCGCGAGCGCGGATCAAGAGTGTCGCCCGCGACTCGGCAGACGGCGGAAGGCCGCTGGCTCGACTACGCGACGGCCGACGAAATGCAGCGTGCCCTGCACGCCACGTTGCGCGACTTGGAACAACTGACGCTCACGCTCGCTGTGATGGAAAGGCAGGTGCGGTAATGGCAACGAAGAAAGACACGGCGCGCGAGAAGGGCGCGACACGAAACACTAAACCAGTCGAAGGTAATCCGGCGGACGAGTTAGCCAAGCACATCGCCGCCATTCTCAACTACCCGGACACGCCCGCTCAAATCTACAACGATCTGGCGGACGCCGTACACAACCTCGACACGCCGCCGCGCTTCTTCGACTCGGAGGAATACGTCGCCATGTGCCTGCGGCAGCACTTCAAGGGGAGTGGCATGACGACGACTCAGAAAGACACGCCGCCCGACGATGAACTGCCCGAACTGCTCGCCGCCGTCTTCGCGCACCCTGACTTGCCTAAACCGATCTGGGATCACATCGCGGAGGGACTCTGCGAACTCGACGACGACTTTGAGAAATACGAGAACCCGGAAGTGATGCGCGAAGTACTGGCCGGTCACAAGACCTGCCGCGAAGCCGGGCGGGAAGGCGGGTAAGCCAAGATCGCCCTATCGGGGGCGGGGCGAATGAAGAAGGGGGGCCGCGTCCTGTGAAGAAGTGCCCCCCTCTTCTTCGCAATGAGGTTGTCGTGTCCGGTTGGCCGCTCAGCCCTTGTCCGCTTTGCGCCGCCGGCGGACCGCCGCGCCGACGCCCGCCAAGCCGGTGCCGAGCAGCAGCATTGTCGTCGGCTCCGGGATGGCAGCCGCCGTGATGTTGTCCACGCCCAGCTGTGCGACGACCGGCGGCGCCCCGACGGGCGGCGGCGGAAAGGCAGCCGCCGGGTTGTGGAAGAGCCGGAACTGGGTCGCATTCGTCAATGCCGCCTCTACGCTCCCCAACCCGGCGGTCAAATTACCGGGGCCGATGAGGAACGTCACACGGGTCCAGTCGCCCCCCGCCGGCAGGAAGATGGCCTCAGTCGAGAAGGCGATGTTGCGCGGCGGGCCGAACATCGGGTCCTCAAATAACAGGCGCAGGGAGAGGTCTGAGGGGCCGAAATTCCTCAAGTCCATCGTGATGGCGTTGACGCCGGCGGCGAGGTAGTTGCCCGCCCACTGTGACGTGTTATTCACGGTTAAGCTATTGCGCGGCCCGGCCCCGCCGAAGGCGGTCAGCATCATGAAGTTACCGGTGGGGCCGCCGCTGACGACGGTGGCGGGCTGGGGCGGGACCCTCGGTCCGCCGGTGAACCACCCTTGGCTCCCTCCCTCGAAGGTATCAACTTGGAAGAGGACGGGGTCGGCAGCGGCGGCGGACGGCAGCAGTAAACAACATGCTGCTATGAGCAAAGTGATAAATAGTCTCGTGAAGTTCATTTGGGGCTTCCTTTCAAGAGTGACGCTGTGCCGCACCACAGCAGCTAACATCGAGTGAAGGCGGGGTCGGGTGAGCGGGCGGGGCAAGTGCAGGCTCAGGGCCAGCCTTAGATTGGCTTGAGGCGCACGAATCTATGCCAACTCCGGGCGGAAGTCAAAGGTTTTCAGCGTGCTGCCAGAGACCCAATTGCCGCGCCATACGTGCGCCGTGGCGAGACTTTAGCGAGTGACTCTGACCCTAACCACCCCGATTCAGCCGCGGGGCAAATACGGGCTACTTTTTAGTGTCATGCCCACGCACAGGCGGGAGAGAAATGTTAGTATTTGATAGCGTTTGAGAGGGGCCGCCGCCGCTCCGTCAGCTAACACGTTCTCGCTGCTACTGCTGTGCAACTTTAGTTGCTTGCCAAGTCATCAAC
>JACCRA010000117.1 GCA_013813825.1 Pyrinomonadaceae bacterium
CCGTTGACGTTCCTCTTTTTGCCGTTGGCGCTCTGCTTCCGCTTGGCGCTGCGCTTCCACCTTGCGTTGCTGTTCCTCCGCCGCACGTCGTTGCTCGGCGGCGTGGCGCGCGGCCTTCTCGGCGGCCAGCCGGGCAGCTTCCTCTTCGGCGAGCCGTTGCGCTTCCGCTGCTTGGCGCTGACGCTCCGCTTCCGCTGCCAGCCGGAGTTGCTCTTCCCGCTCACGACGTTGCCGCTCTGCTTCGGCCTCTTGCCGCGCCCTCTCTTCCGCGGCTCGTCGCATGGCTTCCGCTTCGGCCGCGCGCCGTTGTTCCTCTTCCGCTTGGCGTTCCGCCTCAATCAGTCGCTGCGCTTCCTGCTCTTGGCGTTGCCGTTCCTCTTCGACTTGGCGCTGCCGCTCGGTCTCGGCCAGTCGTTGCGCCTCCGCTTCGGCACGCCGCCGCCGTGCTTCCGCCTCTTGTCGCTGACGCTCCTCTTCTATCTGCCGCTGGCGTACTTCTTCGGCCTTGCGCTCTTCTTCTCTCTGGCGCTCTTCTTCTATTTGGCGTTGCTCTTCAGCTAGCCGGGCGACTTCCGCCTCGGCGCGCTGGCGTGCCTGCTCTTCCGCCGCTTGGCGCTCTGCTTCCTCCCGGCGGCGCTCCTCCTCGGCACGGCGCTCCGCCTCGGCCGCGAGCTGGCGCGCGGCTTCCGCTTGGCGTTCCCGCTCTGCTTCGGCGGCGAGGCGCGCGGCTTCCTCGGCGGCGCGTTGTTGCTGTTCTGCTTCCGCTTGGCGCTGACTCTCCGCCTCCTGCTGCCGCGCACGCTCTTCGGCTGCCCGCCGTTGCTCTTCTTTTTTGAGCTTGCGTTTTTCGTCGGCTAACCGGCGTGCCTCATCTCTTTGCCGTTGGCGTTCCTTCTCTTCTTCGGCGCGACGACGAGCTTCTTCCGCTTCTCTCTGCTGCTGCTCTTCAGCGGCGCGACGGAGAGCCGCTTCCGCTTCTTGCCGTTGACGTTCCTCTGCTTCTTGACGCTGGCGCTCTACCTCCGCTAGGCGTTCTGCTTCCTTGCGTTGCCGCTCCTCTTCTTCGGCCCGACGGAGTTCTTCGGCTAGACGGGCGGCCTCCTCCGCAATGCGACGGCGCTCCTCCTCTTCGGCGAGCCGTTGCGCTTCCGCTGCTTGGCGCTGGCGCTCCGCTTCCGCCGCGAGCTGGAGTTGTTCTTCCTGCTCGCGACGTTGCCGTTCCTCCTCGGCGAGGCGTGCGGCTTCTTCTTCCGCGGCCTTGCGCGCGGCCTCCTCTTGCCGCTGGCGCTCCTCTTCCGCCTCTTGACGCTGGCGCTCTTCTTCGGCCAGCCGCCGCGCCTCCGCTTCCTGCCGCGCTCGCTCTTCCGCTTCGGCGCGCAAGCGGGCTGCTTCCTCGGCTTGGCGACGCGCTTCGGCCTCGACGCGCAACCGCAGGGCTTCTGCTTCTTGGCGCCGACGCTCCTCTTCCGCCTGCCGTCGGCGCTCCGCTTCTGCTGCTGCTTGACGCTGACGCTCCTCCTCAGCGGCCTTGCGCTCTTCCTCGCGCTGTCGTTGCTCCTCAGCCAGTCGGGCGGCTTCCGCTTCGAGTCGGAGTTGCTCTTCCTGCTCGCGGCGCTGGCGCTCTTCCTCGGCGCGGCGCGCGGCCTCGGCATGACGACGCGTTTCTTCTTCCCAACGTCGCCGCGCTTCCTCCATCCGAAGGCGTGCGGTGATTTCCTCTTCGCTACGCTGGCGCTCTTCCTCCGCCGCGCGCCGGCGCGCCTCCACTTCTTGGCGCTGCCACCCTGAATCGATTCGCCGACGGCTGTCAGCCGGATCGACTTCGCTTGCGCTGATCGTGCCGGCCATTTGATCGGCGGTTACTTGTGGAACGCCGACTAACGTCGCGGCTTGTAGCTCGCTGGTCGCGTCCACTCTGCGCTGGGCTGCGGCGGCTTGATCGGCGGCGACCGCGTCGCGCAGTTCCTTGATGAAAATCTCCGTTGAGAGCGGGCGCTTATCAGGCTCCTTCTCAAGCGCACGCCGCACCACGGCCTCGACCGCCACGATCGTGGTCAACCCCAACGCGGAAAAGCGCGGCGGTTCCTCCATCAAATGCTTTTTCATGATCGCGGGAATCGTCGGCCCGCGAAAAGGCACTTCGCCAGTCAGCATTTGAAAGAACATGACGCCTAAACTGTAAATATCCGCCCGCCCGTCCGGCTCTTCATCCGACCATTGCTCGGGAGCCATGTAAAAAGGGGATCCCATCATGCCGGTTGTTTTGGCGGCGATGAACGAGCCAAGCAACTCGCCCGACTTGATCTTGGCGAGGCCGAAGTCAAGCACCTTAACGGCTTCCGCCACCGGCACGTCATCTTGCAGCATAACGTTCAGCGGCTTCAGATCGCGATGAACAATGCCGTGCCGGTGCGCGGCTCCGACTCCGCTCCCAATGGCTGCCATGAACTCTAGTGCCAACGCCGGCGGTAGCTTGCCTTTCTCCGTGAGCACATCCTGCAACGAGCGGCCTTTAATGAACTCCATGACGAGGAACGGCATGGCACCGCCCGCCACGCCGAAATCCGTCACGGCGATAATGTTGTGATGACGAATCGCCGCCGCCGCCATCGCCTCTTGCCGAAAGCGTGTGCCGAGCATCGGATCATTGCCGACCAAATCGGGAAGGATAACTTTGATGGCGTGGGAGGTTCTGAGAAGAAGGTGGCGGGCTTTATAGACGATACCCATGCCGCCTTGACCGAGACGTGATTCCAACTGATAGCGGTTGTCTAGTACAGGCTCGCCGGCCAAGGAAAAGATCAGTGGCTGACCGTCATCCGGGCAGTGCCTGAAATGATCCGGCAGGCAGCGATTGCAGCTAGTGCATTCTCTCATCAGTCGCCTCGGACTACAGACCGCAAGTCAACTCTCGATGCCGGAAATGTACGGTCAGAAATGATCGTCAGTTCACTTTTGCGTGAGATTTTATCTCGCCACGAAGCGCGCATGGAGTGTGCGACCACTCAACCTCGAAGTTGAAAGCGATCTGTCAAGCGAGACTCCATACCAGCGTCAGCCGCGTGCGAAAATACTAACAACTCTACCCATATCAGGCAAGATGACCTAACCCACGCGATTCGGGATTTCGCAGTGGCAAGTCGGCGCGGATCATTGCTTGCCGGCTTGATGGGCAGGCTTACCTCATTACCCTCATCGTTGGTTAATGATTGCAGCCGTTGTGGCTAGCAGACAGACCACTGCCTTGCCGTCGGAGGTTGCTCCGACGGCAAGGCGCTGTGCAGCGCACTGCCTGTCGCTCCCAATCCTTCTGATCCCCTGATAAGGGAATGAGATGCCGCGGGTGGTTGTTACGGAGCGTAGTGGTATTAGCACCACCACAGCAGCAGCAGCCATGAGTATGATCGCAGGAAAGTGGAATAGCCGTGTGGAGCGTGGGATAGATGGTGGGTAATATAGCAAAAATCAAGGAAAGACAGGGCAGAAGGCGAGGCGCGACCGTGCGGGAAGGCCTCTGTCGTCGCTAAACACATGCCTTCCCGTACGATCGCGCCTTCTGCCTCACCTCCCCAGATGTCGCCACCATCGCGAAATTTAGCCGTCCGCTTTCACGTTAGGGAGCTTGGTAGGTGACAAGCGTTGAAAGGGAAAGAAGAAGTAGGCTGCTATCTGCGACCACTCATTGCAACTTTAAATTTGTTTACTGCACTTCGACGAAATCCCCGGTGTGAATCTCCTGCGCGACGCGCGTAATCACGGCGGTTGCGGTACGACGTTGCACGCTAAGGATGACCATCTCGCCGACAATTTTGCGCGGCACCGCCGGGCGACGGCGGAACACATCCGGCGAAGTCACGGTCGGGCCATAGATGCCCGTGCCGTTCGGGTCTTTGACGCGTTGCGCCTTATTGGAAAACTTGCCACCGCGATAAATCTCGCTTTCGAAGCCGGCGTTGGCGGCCGGCGTCACTTCCTCGTCCTTGAAGCGCGTAATATTGCCACGGCCGGCCGGGCGATAGACGGTCAAACGGTCGCCGGCTTTGACGCTGTCTTCCGTGCCGAGGTCGATATACACGATCTGATTCTTTGATGGCATCTCGCGGGCGTCTCTCGCCAGCACGATGCGACCGGTCTGTTTACCCGACGGGTCGGCGAAACGATTTATCTCGCCTGCGGACTGCTCCGGCGGCGAGACGCGCGGATAGACGGCGCGCAGCAAATCGCCGTTCAAGATCAGGTCACACGTGTTAGTCACCAGCGCCACCGAGACCGTGTCCTTAACTTCGACCACGCGCAACCGTCCGGCTTCCTGCGTATAGACGCCCAGAAAGCCGCTTTTTTTGCTCAGAGAAGACTTAAATTGCCCGCGCGGGCGCACCGCCACATACTCGTTGCCGAGCTTCACGCCCTGCCGCGCGCCGGCGTTAATAAAAATGAAATCGCCTTGGGCGTAGGTGCGCTGTTCCTGCTCTTCCTCGCCGCCGACCACCTCCAAATAGTTTGGCGAAGGCGCATATTCAATATACCCGGCGCAATATAGTTCAGACTCGCGCGCCGCCGGCACCACGGTTGGCGTGGACGGAGCGATCTGCAATTGAGCTGCCGGTCGATCAGGCACTCGCCTGTCAGGTCTCTGCGCTTGGGCGAGATTTAAAGAGCACAGCGACAGCAGCAGCAACATGACGGCGCTGCCGGCGCGGAATGGAAGCAAATGACGAATACGCACGGAGGTTCTCCTTACAGGATTGGCTAGTACGGATTAGGAATTGTCAGACAACCAGCAATCGCCGGTTCGTCAGAAAGGGAATTCGTGGGAACAAGTGTACGGGAGTGCCGGACGGCCGCACACGGGGCGACAACAATCGTAGCGGCTGGCCGTCCACAGCGTCAACAAATTTCTTCCCCAACGCATCCAACCACCCGGTTTCAACGATAATTCTGTCAACGACTTGCCTTTTTGGATGCCGGTTGCTAGTATTCGCGTTTTGTCGGAAAGCCCATGGAGCGATCCGTAGTGCGCCGGCGTAGCTCAGTTGGTAGAGCATCTGATTTGTAATCAGAGGGTCGGGGGTTCGAGTCCCTTCGCCGGCTCTGTTGAAATATGAGGCTTTCGGGCAGGGGTGGTCGAGTGGTTAATGGCACCGGGCTGTAAACCCGGCAGGCTAACGCCTTACGTAGGTTCGAATCCTACCCCCTGCACCACAAGGCAAGGATGAAGGATGAAGGATGAAGGCGGAAGCTGATTCTTCACCCTTTCGCCTTCATCCTTCATCCTTGCTTTTGCGGGAGTAGCTCAGTTGGTAGAGCATCAGCCTTCCAAGCTGAGGGTCGCGAGTTCGAGCCTCGTCTCCCGCTCCAATTTCTGCCGTTCGATTAGGGGCGGTTAGTTGTGCCCGCGTAGCTCAGGGGTAGAGCGCCTCCTTGGTAAGGAGGAGGTCATGAGTTCAAATCTCATCGCGGGCTTCAAACGCTGTATCAGCAAACATTATCTTTAAGAGGCCATTTCAATTATGAGCAAGGAAAAGTTTGACCGGTCGAAGCCGCATGTCAACATCGGGACTATCGGGCACGTCGATCACGGGAAGACGACCCTGACGGCCGCCATCACCAAAGTCTTAGCCAAGCACAATCCGAAGATCACGGTGCGCGCCTTTGACTCCATTGATAATGCGCCGGAGGAGAAGGC
>JACCRA010000436.1 GCA_013813825.1 Pyrinomonadaceae bacterium
AAGGACAATTTTTCATTCGGAGCCTATGACGGCGCTCTGCTTGTCGGTCTGTTAATTGCCGAAGCGCGTCTCTGGAATCACAGTCTATGGGTGTGTGAATTTCACGTGGCGGAGACTCACCGCCAAAGGGGCATCGGCAAACGATTGATGGACTGCGCGGCGGAGAAAGCCAAACAGGCAGGACTCAGGATCATCGTTTGCGAGACGCAGAATACCAATGCCGCCGCTATCAGCGTCTATCGCAAACTCGGTTTCGGAATCGACGGCATAGACATTTCCTATTATTCCAATACCGACTACCCGGATGGCGAGATAGCAATCTTTATGAAACGAAGGTTGTAGTAATACGCTGCTAATAAAACATGAAAATCAACCGGGACGCTTACGGGCAACAGTTGCTGGCGCAATATCACGATCAGATGGAGACTGCCGAAATCATCGAAAGAGATGACGGCTTTATTGATACCGGCTCTGATCCCGGCATGTACTTCCGTGATTACAAACAATGGTCGCCGCTCGAACGACGAGCGATCAAATCGGCGCGGGGTAGGATATTAGACATCGGTTGCGGGGCGGGCCGGCACTCGCTCTACCTTCAACAGCAGGGCTTCGACGTGACGGGGATAGACCTTTCGCCCGGCGCGATCAAAGTGTGCAAGCTACGGGGTTTGAAAAAAGCCGTCGTCAGACCCATCACTGAGGTCGGTAAGTATGAGCCTGACTCATTCGACACGATTCTCATGCTCGGCAACAACTTCGGTCTGTTCGGCAGCGCCGAGGGAGCTAAGCGGCTCTTCAAAAAACTCTCCCGAATCACGTCTCCCGACGCCCGGATCATCGCCGGAACTCGCAACCCTTACCAGACCGGCGATCTGGATCACCTGCAATACCACAAGCTCAACAAAAAGCGCGGCAGAATGGGCGGACAGATCAGGATGAGAGTGAGGTTTAGGAAAGCCGTCGGCGAATGGTTTGATTACCTTCTCGTCTCCCCGCAAGAAATGAAAGTCATCATCGGAAACACTAATTGGCAAATCGAAAAATTCATTGCCGCGGAAGAGGCAAACTATTTTGTCATCCTGCGGAAGCAGCCTCCATAAAATGAATTACCGTTGAGTCGCGGAACTGGTCCCGCGACTCAATTATTTTTCGTCATCAGTCAATGCCTGATTCTCAGACTTGCCCGGCTACGGCAAGCGTTCCGAGTCCGCCGCCGGGCGCGGAGCCAACCCGCCCAAGAGTGCCCGGCCGATGAGCGTCACAATGGTGCCGCTGATTGCGCCGAAGAGTAACCCGCCGGCGCGCGACGCCATCGCTTGGCTCATCGGCGCCAGCGTTCCCTCCGGCACGTTGAGCGCGTCCCAGTGAGTGTAATAACTATTGATGCCAGCCGCGTAGCTAATCAAAGTAAACGCGAAGATCAGGATTTGCGAGAACAGGCCGAGCACGACGCCGATGAGGATCGTGCCGAGCCAATTGAAACCGCCGATCCGCTTCGACAACGCGCCGAAGATGAGGCTGCTCAAGACCGTCACGCCGACCACGGAAAAGACGGCGTTGCCACGCGGCGCGTAAGGTTGATTGAACACCGGCCCCATCAAAAAGCGCATCACGGCGTAAATCGCGATTAACACCAACGGCAATCGCACAAATCGCAACACACGGAGGAACATGGGAGAATCTCCTTAATTTTTGAGCGGCGGCGGGCACGTCTATAAGAAGCCGAGTTGCTTGGCCGCGAAGACCAACAGAAACGCGACGGCCAGAAACGTCGCCAACCACGGATGTTTGCCCATCGGGCATTTATTCTCTTCACTCATCGTCTTGTACATTTGCCTGAGACGCGCCGGATATGCGAGCATCACGCCTCAAGCCGAATCGCCTTGAATCTCGCTCGCGCGCCATCAATTTACATGACAACACCAGTCGCTACAACACCCCGCCACGTTTCGCAAAAGGCCAGCCGCTTCACCGAATCAGTGATCCGGGAAATGACGCGCGAAGCCCTCAAGCACGGAGCCGTCAATCTTTCGCAAGGCTTCCCGGACTTCCCCGCGCCCGCCCCAATCAAGCAGGCCGCGATGGAGGCCATTGAGCGCGACGTTAATCAGTACGCGATCACTTGGGGCGCGAAAGATTTCCGCGACGCCATTGCGGAAAAGACCCGCTGGTATCTCGGCCTCGAAGTCGATCCCGAAACCGAGTTGACCGTCACCTGCGGCTCGACCGAAGGCATGATCGCGGCGATGATGGCGACGGTCGATCCGGGCGAAGAGGTCGTCATCTTCGAGCCGTTTTATGAGAACTACGCGCCCGACGCGATCCTCTCCGACGCCCGCCCGCGCTACGTCCCGTTACGCGCGCCCGATTGGACTTTCGACCGGGAAGAACTGCGCGCCGCGTTCAACGAACGGACCAAAGCGATCATCGTCTGCCACCCGAACAACCCGACCGGCAAAGTCTTCACGCGCGAGGAACTCGAATTCATCGCCACGCTCTGCCGCGAGCACGACGCGCTCTGCTTCACCGACGAAATCTATGAGCACATCATCTATCCGCACGACGAGGACGGCACGCCGCGCCAACACATCTCGATGGCGCAACTCGAAGGAATGCGCGAGCGGACGGTGATCGTCAACTCGATGTCGAAGACTTACTCTGTCACCGGCTGGCGCGTCGGCTATTGCATCGCGCCGCCCCACATCACGAGTGCCATCCGCAAAGTCCACGACTTTTTGACCGTCGGGGCCGCTGCCCCACTGCAAGCCGCCGGCGCGCTGGCCTTAAGACTCCCGCCTGAGTATTACGCGAAACTTCAAGCCGACTACACGGCGCGCCGCGATCTGCTGTTGCCGGAGTTGGAGCAGGCCGGCTTCCGCATCTTCCGCCCCGCCGGCGCTTACTACGTGATGACCGACATCAGCAACTTCGGCTTTCCGAACGATGTCGAATTCACGCGCCACCTGATCCGCGAGATCGGCGTCGCCTGCGTCCCCGGCTCGTCCTTCTACAGCAACCCATCGCTCGGCGCGCAGCAAGTCCGCTTCTGTTTCTGCAAGCGCGACGAGACGCTACAGGCGGCAGCCGAACGCCTGCGAAAACTTCAAGCATAGTTTCAACGCTGTGCGGGCCAACGAAAAGGTAACTCAGCCGTGTGGGACACCAAGCGACAAATCATCTGGCTGGCGGTTAGCTTCCTGCTCGGCACCCTTGTCCTCTACCAACACGCCCGCGACGAGGCCGACGGCTTTGATCCCCAATACTTCGCCCTCCTCGAAGTCCTGCTCGTCCTTGTTATCGCCGTCATGTTTTATCTTTACTCGGAG
>JACCRA010000126.1 GCA_013813825.1 Pyrinomonadaceae bacterium
CTGCTTTAGTAAATGTTGAAATTATAAACGAGCGTGATGTACTGCGAGACGGGTCGGCCGTCCTTCTCGGCGGGCGTGAACGTGATCCGGCGCGCCGCCTCGATGGCTTTCTCGGTCAATCCGTCGGGCAGGCGCTTCATCGGTTGGATGTTCGTGATCTGCCCGCCCGACGACAAGACGGCGCGCAGCATGACTTCGCCGGTGACGCCGCTCTTGCGCGCCTCTTCGGTGTACTGCGGTTCGGGGCGCGACAAGATCACGGCGCGGCGCGTCACTTCCTTCGGCGGAAATGTCTTGGTGTAATCCAGTCCCGGCGGGCCGCCGGGACCGCCGCCGCCGAGTTTGGGCGGCCCGTCGCCGGTATTCATACCTTCGCCCGGCCCGTACCCCGTGCCGTTGCCGGAGCCAACGCCGCCGCCTGTGCCGTCGCCGATGCCGTTACCTGTGCCCGTGCCGGCTGATGGGTCGGTTGAGTTTGATTTCGGATCACCATAAGGCAGGACGCGCGGGTCTGGCGGAAAAGGCGTCGGGTCGGCTTGGATTGTCGCTCTCACCGGCAGCGTCGGATTTTTGATCGCCGGCGGATGCGGGTTCGGAGCTAACACCTGTGGGTCCAGACTGGCAAGCGGCAATTCGCCGGCACTGGCCGGCTTAGTTTCATTGCGCCCGCCGCCGCCACTGCCGCCCGACTTCTCCTGTTTCGGCTTCGAGCCGCCGCCCGTTCCCTTCGCCATGCCCGGCGAGCCTTCGTCCGGCTGCTTCTCCGCCGGCGGCGGAATATCAGTCACCCATTTGACTTCATAATTTTCCAAAACATTATTCGCGGCCACTTCCATCCGCGCCCCGCGCAGACGGCCGACGACGACGGCCGCGAGCACCACTGACAAGATGACGGCCAGCCCGGCCGCGACACCGTAAGCCACGTTCGGTTGCGCGAAGAGACGGCGCAAGACGATGACATAAGCCGCTACGCCACGACGCGCGGAGCCGCTCGGATCGCGCTTTAGTTCCGGCCACGTCAGGCGCGATTCGCGCGCCACCCCGCGTACTTCCGCCGTCAGGCGGTTGAGCAGTCCCGCGTCCTCCACCAACGTCAAGCGGTACTCCCCGCGTCCACGCGCATCGGCTGCACGTGCCACGGCGGCGTCAAAGTTTCGCGACTGGTTCCCTTGTCGGCGATGCCCGCCGTTCGTTCCCGCGAAAGCCGCCTCGTCCGCCCAACTTGTTTCGCCAGCGAACGGCTCGCCCGCCGCGAAAGATTCTGGCGCGGAGACGTAAAATTCGGGCGCCAGCGGCAGCCCGTCCACCGGGCAGAATCTATACTGCGGCGCAAACTCGCGCCGGCATTTTGGACATCGATTCATCACAACCTCCTCCGTCCTCAACTGCAAACGGAATGAATTGACGACCCGAAACTGGAGAGACTCAGGCGCGCGCGGTTCTCGCCATTCTTCGAGCAATTCGCGCAAAACAAAATCCGCCAGCGGTTCAAGAGCCGCGCCTCCATCAAGCGCATCGGGCGCGCGTCCGCCATCCTCACCGCCCGGCGGCTCAAACATTTCAAACTCTATCGCCCCCTCTTTCATCGCTTCTTCCTCGACGATGATGACGACGCGTCGCCACGCGCTTGCAGGTATGGAGCCAGTGTTCGCCGCAGTCCTTCACGCGCCCGCCACAGGCGGGCCTTCACCGTCCCCACGTCCGCCGCGCCGACGATCTCCGCGATCTCGATGAGCGACAATTCCTCATACTCGAACAACACCAGCGCCTCACGTTGCAGCGGCGGCAGACTCTCGATTGCGCCGCGCACCACTTCCGCCAACTCTGCCGCCAGCAATTGTCCGAGCGGCTGCTGTGCTTCCGGCAAACGCGGCTCAATCGCGCATTCATCAAGCGCGGCCTCGCCGCTCTGCCGCCGGAACTGTTTCAGCGCCAGATTCCGCACCGCCGCGTAGAGGTAAGTCCGCAGCGACGCGCGCGACGGATCGAAACGCTCCGGCCCTTTAATCAAACTCAGAAAGCAATCGTGCGCCGCGTCTTCGGCCAGCGCACTTGAATTGAGCAGGCGATAAGCGAAGCGATACATCCTTCCGTGATACCGCTCGTAGAGCGTCAGGAATGACCGCTCGTCGCCCCCGCGCGCGCGCTCAAGTAAAGCTTCGTCTGTTAAAAACTCGTCCGGCAAGATCGGCGTGCTCGATTTCCCCGTGGCCGCCGCTGCTTGTCGTGCGGGCTTCCACGGATGTATTACCGCCCGCACCGGAAAAGATACGCGCGGGCGTGCGGATTTTTTTCTGACTCGCGGGCCGCCTGAAAGAGCGGCGACCGCTTTCGGTGTGGCTCTTGGTTGCCAATGGCGTGCGCGGCGGTTGTACCGCACGAAAGCAGCGGCGAGGAATTTTTATTGGCGAGGCCGGGTTCGACTTACTACCGAATAGCCAACGCCATTTTGAAAACCATTTCTCCACCTCACGTGCAGGTGCTAAAATTCCGCTCCGGCAGTTGCTCGTCTTCCGGCTTCACTCGCGCCGCCGCTTTCATAATTTCATTCTTTTCGAGAACCGAGAGATACGACATGTCTTCTGACCCACAGGAACAGATCAAATTAGAGATCGCCCACGTTCTTTTCACAGACATCGTCGGCTACTCAAAACTGCCGATGGACCAACAGACCAGCCGGTTGCAGGAGTTGAACCGGATCGTGCGTGAGACTGAAGAGTTCCGCCGCGCCGAAGCCGCCGATCAGTTGATCCGTCTGCCGACCGGCGACGGAATGGCGCTCGTCTTCTTCGGCGACCCGGAACTGCCGCTCAAGTGCGCGCTGGCGATCAACCGCGCTCTGCGCTCCGACTATCCACACGTCAAGCTCCGCATGGGTGTCCACACTGGTCCCATCTATCGGATGGCCGACATCAACACCAGCAACAACGTGGCGGGCGGCGGCATCAACATAGCGCAACGCGTGATGGACTGCGGCGACGACGGCCACATCCTTGTTTCCAACACCGTCGCCGAAATGCTCGGCCAGCTCAGTAGGTGGGCCGAGGCGATGCACGATCTCGGCGAGGCCGAAGTCAAGCACGGCGTCCGCGTCCGCGTCTTCAACGTCTATGGGGACGGCTACGGCAACGCCGAGTTGCCTGCGAAACTTCAACCCCACGCGCTTGCCCACCCTGAACCAACGCCCGCGCCACATATGACTGAGACGCCGACTTCGCCTGCGCCGCCACCACCGTCGCCGCCTGTCGCAACGCCGATGGCTGAGAAAGCCCCGATGGGACCAACGAATGAAGCCGGCGCGTCGCGCGTCGCGCCGAACGCGGAGTCGCTGCGCGTCGCGCTGCTCTACAAGCGCAACGCGCAGCCGGATGAGCACGTCCTGAAGTTATTGGAAGGCGAGTTGCAATCGCACGGCCACAAAGTCTTTATCGACCGACACCTCTCCATTGGCGTCGAGTGGGCGAAGGAGATCGAGCGGCAGGTGCGGACGGCCGACGCGGTGGTGCCGATTTTGTCAGCCGCTTCGGCGCAGAGCGAGATGGTCGCCTACGAAGTGCAGATCGCGCACGAGGCCGCGCAGCAGCACGAAGATGGCAGGCCGCGCATTTTGCCTGTCCGCGTCGATTATGAAGACGCGCTCCCCGATCCGTTGGGCGGACTGCTCGCGCCGATCCAGTATTTTCTGTGGAGCAATCCGGGGAGCGATCCGGTGCTTGTCAAAGAGTTATTGCAGGCGCTCGAACAACCGTCGCCGCCGGATGAAGCCGTCCCCGTGCAGGAGTTGAAAGAGCCGGGCGGGGCTGTTCCGCTCGACTCGAAGCTCTACGTCGTGCGCCCGACCGACGACGAATTTCTCCACGCGATCAAGCGTCGCGACAGCATCGTGCTCGTTAAAGGCGCGCGCCAGATGGGTAAGACTTCCCTGCTCGCGCGCGGCATCCAGCACGCCAGAGAGGCCGGCACGAAAGTCGTGATCACGGACTTCCAGACTCTGAACGCTCAACACCTCGCCTCTATCGACGCGCTGTTTCAAACGCTGGCCGGACTGATCTGCGATCAACTCGATCTGGATGTGACGCCGGAAGACGAGTGGAATCCGAAGCGCGGCGCGAGCATCAACTTCGCGCGCTACATGCGCCGCCACGTTCTCGGCAGCCTCCAGACGCCGCTCGTCTGGGCGATGGACGAAGTGGACCGCCTCTTCGCCTGCGACTTCGGCAGCGAAGTCTTCGGCCTCTTCCGCTCGTGGCACAATGAACGCTCGCTCGATCCCGCCTCGCCGTGGGAACGCCTGACGCTCGCCATCGTCTATGCGACCGAAGCGCATCTCTTCATCACGGATCAGAACCAGTCGCCGTTTAACGTCGGCACACGTTTGGAGTTGAGCGACTTCTCTTTTGATCAAGTGTCGGAACTAAACGCGCGCTTCGTTCGCCTCGTCGGCGGCCATCCGTATCTCGTTCATCGCGGCCTCTACAACATGAAGACGCACGGCCTCACTCTCGCCGAGTTCGAAAACCTCGCGGATCGCGATGAAGGCCCGTTCGGCGATCACCTACGCCGCATCCTCGTGCTGCTCGCGCGCGATCCGGCTTTAACCGAAGTGGTGCGGGAAGTTTTACGCGGCCGGCCCTCCGGCCCGACGACCGAGAGCTTCTACCGCCTCCGCAGCGCCGGCGTGATGGCCGGCGACTCGGCCCGCGAAGCCAAGCCGCGCTGCCAACTCTACGCGAATTATTTAGAGCGGCATTTGTTATAAGCCGCCGCTTCGGCGAAGCCGTTGCTCATCGGTCATCTGCCATCAAATACCTGCTGTTTCTCAGATAACCCAGCCATGAACGAACCACAACGCAATTTCTACGTCACCGGCGGCACGCTGCAACGCAATGCGCCGTCTTACGTGCGGCGGCAGGCCGACGTTGATCTCCACGAAGGCTTGAGCGCGGGCAAGTTTTGCTACGTGCTGACTTCAAGACAAATGGGCAAGTCCAGCCTGATGGTGCAGACGGCGGCGCGTCTCCGGGAAGAGGGCATCGCCGTGGCGGTGCTCGACCTGACGGCCGTGGGGCAGAACTTAACGGCCGAGCAGTGGTACGACGGATTGCTGAACC
>JACCRA010000437.1 GCA_013813825.1 Pyrinomonadaceae bacterium
GTGAAGATGAGCAACTTGATCGCCGTCTGCTGGCGCGGCTGCCGGCGGGTCACACGCCGGGCGATTTCAAGCGCGTGCAGCAGAGCGGACGAAAGCGGCGTCGCGCCGCCGACGGGCAACGCGTCGAGCAATCGTTTACAGACGGCCGGCGATTGGCTCGGGGCGAGTTGGACGCTGGCGCGCTGTCCGCGAAAGCTGATCAGGGCGACGCGGTCGCGTCTGACATACGACTGCCGGAGCAAATGCGCGAGCGCGCCTTTGGCCTGACGGATGCGGTTGAGCGCCATGCTGCCCGAAGCATCGACGGCGAAGATGTACAGCGTCCCCAATTTCCGGCTGAACCTCTTGTAGCGCAAATCTTTCGGCTCAATCTTGCCGGGCCGCGTCGCCTGCGCGAGAGGCCGGTTAATCGCCGCGTTGATGGCCGCGAATAACGTCGCCACCAATGCGATTCGCGGCGCGCCAGAATGATGTGGGGCGAAAGAGGTGCGCGTGAAACGGCCGCGCGGGGCATCAATGCTGTTTCGACCGCCGGAACGCTCGCGGCTGAATAAGTGCGCGTCGGCGCTCCGCGTGCGTCCTTCATTGTGGGCCAAGTGAAAGTCCGTCGGGAGACGACCTTCGAGCGGTGGCGCTTCGCGTTCGCTTCGTGGAGTCTGAGATGGCTGCTGATCGGCGGTCGCCGGTGCATGTGACTCTGGGGATGTCTCTCGCGTTTTCTTGTTCGTAGTTTTGGGGCGCGAGTCTGACTCTCGATTGTTTTTGGCTTCGCCCGTCTCGTCGGCATTGGTTGAAGAACTTGAGCCGAAGAGTTCTTCGCTCGCACGCTCCACGGATTCGCCGCCGGATGTTGGCGCGAGCGGGTCGCGGCGCAGACGGTGACGGAGCGACAGCGCGGCCACGCGCCGCACATCATCCGCCGTCGCCTCACGGCGATTCTCGAACGCCGCCAGCGCACGCGCCGCGCGCGTGACAGTTAACTCGCCCCGGTGCCCGTCAATTTTCAAACGCAAACACAACTCCGCGATCCGGCGCAGCAACGGGCGGGCGACTTCAACTTTATCGAACGCACGGCGGGCGCGTAAGAGGCGGCGCGCGAGTTGATTTTCGGTCGCCTGAAACTCGGCGCAAAAACTGGCGGCATCGCGATCAAAGCGTTCACGGCGCGAGACGATCTCGATGCGCTGTTCCAAGTCGGCAAGCGTCTCGATCTCGCAGCAGAGGCCGAAGCGGTCGAGCAACTGCGGTCGCAATTCGCCCTCTTCCGGATTGCCCGATCCGACGAGCACGAAGCGCGCGGGGTGAACCAATGAAAAACTTTCACGTTCGACGCGATTACGCCCCGTCGCCGCCACGTCGAGCAGCAGATCAACCAGATGATCTTCGAGCAGGTTGACTTCGTCGATGTAAAGGAAGCCGCGGTTGGCGCGCGCCAGCAAACCCGGCGCGAAATCCCTGACGCCGTGCGCCAGCGCACGCTCGAAGTTAAGAGTGCCGCAGACGCGATCCTCTGTCGCGTTCAAAGGCAACTCGACGATTGGCACCTGCCGGCGCACGCGCTTGTGGCCTTGCGCCGACTTGTCGCGGCAGTCGTCGCACAAACTTTTCACTTCATCGGGATCACAATTGAACTGGCAATCGGCAACGACAACGAGCGGCGGCAACAGGCCGGCGAGGGCGCGCACGGCCGTTGATTTCCCCGTTCCGCGATGCCCCATGATCAGCACGCCGCCGACGCTTGGCGCGATCACGTTCAAGAGTAGCGCGAGTTTCAGTTCCTCCTGACCGACGATGGCGGTGAAAGGGTAAGCCGGCGATTCAGCAGCGGCCGTCACTTCATGCGCTTTTACACTTGCCCGGCGGGAGGGATAAATTTTCGGTGTCATCACATCGGGTGGAAATCGTTGTTCAGAGTTTGTGACGGTAAGGCTTCGAGATGAATCCGTTTAAGACTTTTCAAGGCTGACTTGATTGCCGACGACGTGCCCGGCTCTGTTGCGCCGCGAGTATCTTTGTGTGAGCAGGTGTCCGATGATGGACAGGGCGGCGATGGCGACGAGCCAGAGTAGCGTGGTGGCGTTAATCGCTTCGGCGGCCGTCTGCGCGTTGATCGTCTGGCGCACAGCGGAGGCATAGACGTAAGACTTCACGGCCAGCGCCGCGATGGTCGCGAGCAGCAGACGCGGCAGGGGGACGTGAGCCAGCCCGGCGGCATAACTGATTAAGCTGTGCGGGCTGGCCGGCGCGAGGCGCACGCCGAAGAGCGCCAGCAAGCTCGAATGCCTGAGCAGAAAGCGGTGCGCCCGCCGGTCGCGAAAGCGCGCCGCCCAAGCACCGCCGACGAAACGCGCGACGCAGTAGCCGCCCAGCGTGCCGAGCGCAAAGCCAATCGTCGTGATCAACGCCGACCAGTGCGGCGCGAACAACAGCGGAGTCAGAATCAGAAACCACGAGGCGGTGATGCCGCAGGTCAGCGAAGCGGTAATGATCGCGATGATCAGGACGGCCGTGCCGTAGCCCGCTCCCCACGTCAACAATTGATCGGGAGTCTGCCACGAAGCATTTTGGCGATACAGAATGACGGCCCCGGCCACAGCCAGTAACACGATCAACGCGCGCCACAATCCGCGATTCAAAATTCACCTCGCGCCGTTGCCAGAGACATAGTGATAATTAGCGCCGCGTTATCCACCGTGACGAAATTCGGGATAGAGAGTCATCCCGCCGTCAACGAAAAGGATCGCGCCGGTGACATAGCTCGCCTCGTCCGAACAGAGAAAGGCGACGCAGGCGGCGATCTCTTCGGTCTGCCCGATTCGCTCTGATGGAATCTTCCGCAGCAGATCGCGCAGACCTTCCGGGTCGCCCCACACGTCTTCATTGATTGGAGTCGCAATCGCTCCGGGGGCCAGCGAATTGACGCGCACTTTCTCGCTCGCCAGTTCGAGCGCGATGTTTTTCGTCAGCATGTCGAGCGCGGCTTTCGAGGCGCAATAATGCGCGTAGCCACCCCACGGGATCACGGTATGCACGGAAGAGATGTTGACGATAGCGCCGCCCGTCTTCGCTTCGGTCATCAGCCGCGCGGCGCGTTGAGCGCACAAAAAAGCGCCGGTCAGATTCACGTCGAGCACTTTGCGCCAAGCGTCGAGCGGCATCTTGAGAAACGGATGATGCGTCTCCATCCCGGCGTTGTTGACGAGAATATCAAGCCCGCCGAACTCTTCGGCGATGCGCTTGAACATCTCATCGACCTGCGCTTCGTCGGCGATATCGGCTTGCGCGGCCAGACCCTTCGCCCCCCACGCTTCGATCTCGCCCACGAGTTCGGCGGCGACTTCCGGCCGCGAGAGATAATTAACGGCGACGGCCGCCGCCCCCTCGCGCGCCAGTCTGATCGCGATACTACGGCCAATACCGCCATTCGCGCCGGTAACGAGCGCCCGCCGCCCGCGTAAGCGATGTGGGTTGATGTTGTCGCTCTGTGCTTCCGTCATAGGTTTTAACCGAAAAAGAGAATGTGTTTGTTGGCGTGCGCTTTCGACTTTTGTTTCCGAAAACTAAAGTGACTTGCTTATGGCTCGATAGCCATTCGCAAGACTCCGCTCATTAACTGCCGCTCAGTCTTTCCATTTTTGAGCACGATGAAGAGCGTGCCTTTCTCCACCGTCACACGCCGCACGCCGCTCATCTCGTGTTCGATCCTTGTGCCGTCACGCATGAGCACGACGAGCCGCGCGCCGAGGTAAGGATCAGGTGCAGTTTCCGGCGCAACCGCCCCGTCAGTTGGTTGCCCGGTGTTTTTCGCTTCTTCCCGCGCGGAGGCGGCAGCGGGCGTTTCGCGTCTGGGGCGTTTCGCTCTTCTGTTCGAGCTTTTGGCCGTCGTTGTCGCGGGCTTCTCCGTCGCGGCAACTGGCGTCGAAGAATCTGTTTCAGTCGCGCTCTCAGAATCTTTTTTTCTCGCCTCCGCGCTTTCCTCAATCGGCGAATCGGGCGTCGTTATTTTGGCCGGAGCTTTTGCTTTCGCGGCGCGCGAATTGTTGGCTTTGCGCCTTGACGTGGTGGCGGGCTTGGCTCCGCGAGTTCTTTTCGGGACGGCGGGCACAGTGTTGACGGCGGCAGTTTCGTTCGTTTCGTCACTCACCGTCTTGGCCGGCACGGGCGCAATTTCGACGGGCAATTTTGGCTCTTCAATCCGCGCGCCGACGGACGAGACGCGCCGCACGTTCTGACCAGTCGTCGCTGACGCTGGGGACAAGTTCGGCGGCGACGGGTCAACTCCGTCGTCAACGGCGGCGACGAAAGTGCCCCCAAAGCGAATGCGGTATGTGCCGTCCGCGTCGTTCGGGCTGCGGGCTTGCACGCGTAGGATGAGTTTCTCTCCGGCGCGCAGGAAAACGGTCTTCGTTACTCGGAGCGAGTTGCCTCCGCCGTAAAGCGTGATCTTGGTGAGCGGTCGCAGACTCCCGGCGGTGAAGAGATCGACGTCGCCTTCGAGATTGACGCTTTCGACATCGAGCGCGAGGTCGCCGCGCCCGCCGCCGAAAGTGTAGAAGTGTCTGGTAAGCCGCGCATCGCCGAGGTCAAGCGGGGCGATGCGACTTTCAATCTGGTTAGACGTAACGGGCGTGGGAAAATCAAGCGCGTCGGATTGCGCGGCGACACCGAGCGTCAACCACGCCACCCAACAGAGCGCGGATGAAAGACGGATCAATTTATTTAGAGGACGCCGGAGACTTTGCATGGGTTGACTCGCCGACAAAACTTTGAGGCGAAAGTTTATCAGCCTCATGCGTCGTCAACAATCTTGTGCAACGGATCGGACACGGAGCGTGCGGATTACCGCTCAGTGCCTGATGTGTTCAAGCTGACGCTAGCGGCGGCAGCAGCAGCAGGAGGCGCGGCGGTGTCTGGCCGCCCGGATTTAAGGAAAGAGATAAACTCGGATTCGTCGCGCGTCAGTCCGGGGAAGTTGTTAAGCACTTTGCCAGAGCCGTCCACTACAGCATAAAGCGGCAGCGCGACGGTGCCGAATCGTTGCTCCTGCATTAACTGCTGCTGCTCATAAACGTCGCCTTCACCGTCGGTGTAGAGCCGCACGCGCACGTATTTCTCCAACTCCCGGCGGACGGCTCCGCGCGTGAACATGTTCGCTTCCATCCAGCGGCAGTTCGTGCAGGTGTAGCCGGTAAAGTCGATGAAGAGCAATTTATTTTCGGCGCGCGCTTGCCGCAGCGCGCCTTCGTAGTCGTTGGTCATCCAACTCAATTCACCCGTCATATTTCCACCGCCGGCTGCCGCGGTCATCGAGTTCTCGGAGGCCGGCGGGAGGAAAGATTCGAGTTCGCCGAGCCGTTGGCCGAACAGACCTGTCAGCAAGTAGAAGCCGAGCGAGAGCGTCACCAGCGCGATCATCAGCCGCAGTGCGCCGATGCGCTCGATGCTCATGTCGTGCGTCAGTTGAAACTTGCCGAGCAGGTAGAGAGTGATCAGCAGCGCGATGGCGATCCAACTCGCCAACACCACCTCGCGCGTAAAGATGCCCCATTGCCAAACGAGATCGACGTTCGAGAGAAACTTCATCGCCGCCGCAATTTCCAGTAGCCCCATCACGACCTTGACCGCGTTGAGCCAGCCGCCCGAGCGCGGCAACTGCGAAACCAGTTGCGGCGCGAGAGCGAGCACGAAAAACGGCAGCGCGAAGACGGTCGAGAAAGCAAGCATCCCGATCACGGGATAGAGCCAATCGCCTTGCGCCGCCATCACCAGCAATGTCCCGACAAACGGGGCTGTGCAGGTGAAAGAAGTCAAAGAGAACGTCAGCCCCATCAATAGCAGGCCGAGGACGTGCCCCGACTGTTTGTTGCGCGATAGCGAATCAAGTTTCGTCAGCACGCTCGACGGGACTTGTAGGTTATAAGCGCCGAAGAGGCTGAGGGCGAAGCCGATAAAAATAGCCGTGATCAGAAGATTGACGTAAGGGCTGGCCGCGAAATTGTTGATCCCGGCAGCGCCAAACAAAACCGCGAGCGCGACGCCAAGCGCAGTGAATGACAGGATGATGCCGAGCGCGTAGATGACCGCGTCGCGCACGGCCGTCGCTCGATTGCCCGCCGCGTGATTGGTGAAGTACGAGACGGTAATGGGAACCATCGGGAAGACGCAGGGCGTCAGCAGCGAGAGCGCGCCGACAGTCATCGCCAGCCAGACGAACGACCACAGAGACGAATTACGATCCACTCCGCTACGATTCTGGACAAGGGTCGCGGCAGGCTCGTTGGTTCCGCCCGCACTTGCCGCGCTACTGCTCGTCGCCGCTTCGGGAGCGGGCGGGACGACAGTTGTTTCCGCGCTTTGTGTTTCCGACAACGAAGGAGTCGGGAGCGGAGTATTAGTGTTAGCAGCGCCGGCAACATTCGCGGGAGTCGGCGACGGCGTGGGCGAAAGAGTCGGCCTTGCGGGCGTGGGTGTCGGGGAAGGCGTGGCGATGCTTGCGGCCGTCGCGGGTGTTGCTGGCGCGACGCCCGCCGCGATCTCGACCGGGGCCGTCAGCTTTACCGTGCGCGGCGGTAAGCACGTCGAATCGTTGCACGCTTGAAAGCGGGCGTTAATCTGCACAGTCTGCGCGCCCGCCGGAGCGTCCGCCGCGACGGTGACGGGAACGCTGAAAGTCGCGCTGCCTTCGTAAGTCTCAGTGTTGATGTTGAAGTTCGGGTCCATCTCAACGCGCGGCCGGGGGCCACTGATCGAACCCGCCAGCTTGAACGGTTGGCCTTCGGGCAACGTGAGGCGCGTCGGGATAGGGCCGCCCGCGCCCTGCGTGATGGAATAGAGATGCCAGCCCGGCGCGATCTGCGCCGTCAGTTGCACGCTCACCTTTTCGCCCGGCTTCACGGCGCGATTGGCGTTCGCCTTTACCGACCAATTGATCGGATTCTGCGCCTGCGCCGGATTTACGATCACCAGCAGACATGCCAGCACCGGGATCAAACTAAAAAGTCGCACTGCTCTCATTGATTACTTTCCTTGACTCCTTGAGAGAATGAAGAACCCTAAAATATCTTGACTCTCGTTATGATGTCCCAAACGTCACTGATGGCTGCTCTCAAGAAAAATGCGGCTCATCCCGCTGATTCAGGACAAACCGCATCTTCATTCCAGTGGGGATGGAGAGACTCGAACTCTCACAGGTTGCCCCACACGGCCCTCAACCGTGCGCGTCTACCAGTTCCGCCACATCCCCATCGTTAGACGGCCCGCCACAACGCAGGCCGTCACATTCGCCTTAAATTTCAAAGGCCTTCGCCGAATCAATGAATCAACCTCTTCGCGCCGCGAAAACCAAACCACCGAAAACTTATTTCTGTTCTTGCGGAGATGCTGCGGTAGCAGGCGACGGCTGGCTCTGCGCGGGAGCCGGGTTAGCCACGTTGTTAGTGTTGGCGGCATCCGGCGCGGTTGACGCAGGTGCATCAGGCGTCGTCGCGGCGGCCGTTGGCGCGGGCGCGGGCGTCGCGGTTGGTTGCGGCGTCGCTTCCGCATCGATTGATTGCAGCACCGAGCGCGAGCCAGTTAAAGCGGGAAGCGAGAGGGCCAGCGCGAGCAACATAAAG
>JACCRA010000151.1 GCA_013813825.1 Pyrinomonadaceae bacterium
AGTCGGCGAAGCATGATTACCTCTCGCTGCCGGGTTGGACCGTCGTCCTCATCGCGGATGGCGACTCGCCACTGTGGCCGCAGGGTTTCGATCCGCTGAACGTGCAACGAATCGGCGGCGCGGAAGTCCTGCACACGCGCTTTCTTAAGCTCGGCAACGACGCCGGCGCCATTGAAATGCTCGGCCGCGCGTCACTCACCGAAGGCGCAGGTCGTCATCCGCTTTTCAACGGTGTCCGCCGCCTCACCGTGGCGGGACTCAACGCGGAGCCGTCCGTCGAAGAGTCCGCAGGTAAGCTCAAACTCTCTGCGGAAAACTTGAAGGCGGAGTTCCGCGCCGCCGCTGTCACGCGCTCAGGCCGGACGCTCACCGTGCAATTGACCAGACCCACGAAGTAAAATGCCACGGTAATTTACATCCTTGATCTTGTCTTTCAGGAGGCGCAAGTGAGAATTGCCATCGGTGCGGATCACGGCGGATACCCGCTCAACGAGCAGGTCATTGAGGAACTGCGCGCCGCCGGTCACATGCAATTGCAAGCTCACTCCCACTTGCTGCTTAAACATCAAAAACAGTCAAGTTGAACCGTTTTCCTGTCGCCTTCTCTTTGACGACGGGCAGGGGCAACTTTTGCTGAAAAGGTGAGCCGCTACCGGGGCAATCGGTAGCGGCTTTGCAAAGTCAGGACTGCCGTCTTAAAGCTGGGTGGTACTGACCCGGTCACAGGCAATTGCAAGTTCATCCCCCTCGCTTCTTAAACGTCAAGTTCCGTGTTGATGCCCGGCTTAGACTTCCTTCGCCACTGGCGGCGGAGGCGCGCCGCCAAACCCGCCACGCCGGAACCGAAGAGCAGCAGCGTGGCCGGTTCAGGCACCGCCTGCGGCTCACCGTAAAGAAAGTCGTCCATCGCTACGATGTCGATGCCGCCGCCGTCGTTCGGGCCTAAAGCGGAATTGCCGCTGGTGATCCGGACCCGGCCAATGCGCTCGCCGCCGTTGAAAAATGTTCCGAGGAACGACAAACTCCCGTTGCCGGGCGAGGCCGGGACGAATCTGCTAAAGACCAAGTTATCGCTCAGGTCGAAGTATTCGATCAGGGTGCTGTCCGCCAGATCGACGTCGGTGAAGATCGCCCCAAAGCCGGTGACGAAGGCCGGCGTGTTACTGCCCGGCACGAAGAAGGCGATGTCTAAGATGTTGCTGCCGACGGCGGTGAACAGCCGTTGCGCGCTGAAGGGGGTAAAGATGCTTGAGTAAGTGGGATTGAGGTTGTCAAACTCAATGGGCGCGACGCCCGCGTTGGCGCTGACCTGAAAGCCCGTGCCCGGCGTGGAAAAGACGACGCCGCGCGGCGAGTTGGCGTTGAAGAAATTAGCCGGGAGATTATTGGGCGCGGCGAGGTTGTTCGGCACCCCGTCCCAGTTAATCTCGCGGCGGCCAGAGCCGAAAGAGCCGGCGACGTTCGGGTTCAGCGCGCCTTGTTGAGTGCGATAAGCGTCAACCGCCGATTGGATCGCGGCGGCGTTCGGCCCCGCCGCCTGAAAGACGAGTGGAGTGGCAGGTGCCTGTGCCGGTAGTAGCAGCACGATCAGCGCCGCCAAAGAGAGCACCATTTTTTTTATCATCCTAAACTCCTGTCAATGGGAAGTGAGCGATGTCGTTCATGACTTCCCGCTGTTTTACTAACCTTAGCCTGCGAGGCCTCGACAAAATTGCTTCAGTATCCTCACTCCGCTCCCATCCTGCCCTGTTGACTTTCGCGCCGCCGTCGGCCAGATCCGTACCGAGTAATGTTGGCGGTCGCACTGTGCATCGTTTTATCAACTTTCTCTTTTTTCTGTGTCTGGTTGATCGCCTTCGCCAGCGCCTGAGAGTTGCGGGAAGATGGACTGTCAGTTTTTCGGACCGCCGTCATACGCTACAATGCGTGCCCTAAGGGCCGCCACACTGGAGATAGCTCACTGTTGCTTCTTGACTGCGCGCAGAATGTCATGAGATAGATCGGTGCGTCTTTAGAGCGTTTTGATTTTTTTCTGAAAGTTTTCTGAAAGAGCTTTGTTGATGAGGTCGAAAGATTTTCGCCGCCATTTGCGATAACGGCGCACAGGAGGACGGGTGATGCGAATCGCCATTGGAGCGGATCACGGCGGATACCCGCTCAACGAGCAGATCATTGAGGAACTGCGCGCGGCCGGCCACGAGATCGAGGATTTCGGCACGCACGACGGCTCGCGGCCGGACGACTATCCGGACTACGCGCTGAAGGTCGGCGAGGCGGTCAGGGGCGGGCAGGCCGACTGCGGGATTATCATCTGCGGCAGCGGCGTCGGCGCGTGCGTGGCGGCCAACAAGATCAGGGGCGTGCGCGCGGCCTTGTGCGGTGACACCTATTCGGCGCACCAGTCGCGCGAGCACGACGATTGCAACGTGCTCTGCCTCGGCGCGCGCGTGGTGGGAAGCGCGCTGGCATCGGAGATCGTCCGCTCGTTCGTGGACGCGCGCTTCACGGGCGAGGAGCGCCACGCGCGGCGGCTGGAGAAAGTGTTGGAGATCGAACGGCGCGAAACGACAGGGGACCAATAACCGCCACCACCACCCGCTCACTCATCTTCATTCACATCACGACGCGCAGCGCGCCCGGCATGACGCGAAACTCGACGGGCGTGTGGCCGCGCACATCGCCGTCGGCTTCGACCGGCAGAGCGTCGGCGGAAATCAGGTTTTCAATCAGCACGCGGACGCCCCGGCGGACGCTGACGCGCGGATTGGCGAGGTGGCCGCCGCGATGAATGCGCGTTATCTCGCGCAGGATGGCGGCGCGGGAGAGATCGCAGGCTGTGACGACATCAAGCAATCCATCGTCAACTTTTGCTTCCGGCGAGAACATCATGCCGCCACCGGCGTAGGCGCTGTTGACGACGGCGACGAGGTTGGTCCCACACTCGAACGATTTATCGTCCACGGTGATTCGCATCCGGCGCGAGCGCCAGCTCAGGAGCGCCGCCAGCGCCGCCAGCGCGAAGCGCGTCTCGCCCGGCAAGCGACGCACAGTGTTCGCCTGCGCCGCCACCCGCCCCGCCACTTCCGCGCCGATGCCGAGCGTCGCGGCATTGAGACAGATGAAAGAGCGTCGCCTCGCCGGCTGCTCGCCCGCCGCTTGTCTGCCGTGCAGCACGTCAATGGCGCGCGCCGGGGAGTCGGCCTCGCCGCGCAGGTGCGCGAGCAGCCGCGCGACCCAAGGCGAAAGCGAGGCGCGCTCGTGTTGGAGGGCGCGCGCGAAGTCGTTGCCCGTACCGCCGGGTAAGACGGCGAGCGCGGCCTGCGAATTGATCGGCGTCGGGAAGTCTGCGCTCATTGATCTTTCCCCGTTATCATCCTCGAAAAAGCCGGCGGCGACTTCGCTCAAAGTCCCGTCGCCGCCGACCACGGCAATGACGGAATAGCCGGCGCGGATGGCCGCACGCGCTGTGGTTTGCGCGTCGCCCGGCCCGCGCGCCTCGTGCGCGTCGAAGCGGAGGTTGTGCCGCTCAAGTTCGCCGCGCACTACAC
>JACCRA010000157.1 GCA_013813825.1 Pyrinomonadaceae bacterium
TTGGCGACCTTGTCCGTCACCTCCGACCAGATGGCGATGACTTTGTTGTAACGCTCGCCGTTCGTGATCACGCCTTCGCGGTATTGCTTATCGACTTCGATCACGTCGTGCTCGGCCTGTCCCACCAGTTTCTTCTTGGCCTCCGGCGTCACCAGATCGTCGATGCCGATGGAGATGCCGGCGCGCGTCGCGTACTGGAAGCCGAGGGTTTTCAAGTCGTCGAGCATCTTCACCGTCATCTCGTGGCCGAGACGCAGGTGGCAGTAGTTGACGAGCGACTGGAGACCCTTCTTCTTGAACGTGCCGTTGATGTAGGTCAGACCGGCCGGAATCTGGTCGTTGAAGATGACGCGCCCGACCGTCGTGGTGATCACGCGGCGGACGTTCTCCTGCCGGGCGGCGCGCATGATGTCTTGCGTGTCGTGCTCCTGCGTCAAATCGATCAAGTCGCCGTGCAGGCGCAGCTTGATCTGCGTCTGCGTCGTGACCTCTTTCGCGTCGAGCGCCAAGAGCACCTCGTTGGTCGAGGCGAAAATGCGGCCCTCGCCCTTCGAGCCGAGGCGCTCGCGCGTCAGGTAGTAGCAGCCGAGCACGATGTCTTGCGACGGGACGGCGATGGGCTGCCCCGACGCCGGGCTGAGAATGTTGTTAGAGGCGAGCATCAACACCGACGCCTCGATCTGCGCTTCAGGCGAAAGCGGAATGTGGACGGCCATCTGATCGCCGTCGAAGTCCGCGTTGAACGCCGTGCAGACGAGCGGGTGAATCTTGATCGCTTTGCCTTCGACCAACACCGGCTCGAACGCTTGAATGCCAAGCCGGTGCAAGGTTGGCGCCCGGTTTAAGAGCACGGGATGCTCGCGGATCACCTCTTCGAGTATGTCCCAGACGACCGGCTCCTGCCGGTCAACCATTTCGCGCGCCTGCTTGATCGTAGCGGCGTACTGTTGTTTCTCAAGCTGGTTGTAGATGAACGGCTTAAACAACTCCAAAGCCATCTTCTTCGGCAAACCGCACTGGTGCAGTTTTAATTCCGGCCCGACCACGATCACCGAACGGCCGGAATAATCGACACGCTTGCCCAAGAGGTTCTGGCGGAAGCGCCCCTGCTTGCCTTTGAGCGTGTCCGAAAGCGACTTGAGCGGGCGGTTGTTGACGCCGCGTAGCACGCGGCCTCGCCGACCATTGTCGAACAAGGCATCGACCGCCTCCTGCAACATCCGCTTTTCATTGCGAACGATGACTTCCGGCGCGCGCAACTCCATCAGTTTTTTGAGACGGTTGTTGCGGTTAATCACGCGGCGGTAGAGATCGTTTAAGTCCGACGTGGCGAAGCGCCCGCCGTCGAGCGGCACGAGCGGTCGCAACTCAGGCGGGATGACCGGAATCACGTCCAAGATCATCCAGCTCGGCTGATTGCCTGATTTGCGGAAAGAGTTGACCACCTTCAGCCGCTTGGAATACTTCAGCTTCTTTTGCTGCGAATTCTCATCCCGCATTTTCTGGCGCATCTCGACGGCCAAGTCTTCGACCGCGACCATCGTCAGCAATTCCTTAATTGCCTCCGCGCCCATCTTCGCGACGAACTGTCCGGGGTGGTCGCGCATCAACTCGCGGTAACGCTCGTCGGTCAGGAGTTCCCTTTCCTTCACCGGCGCGTCGCCCGGATCGATGACGATGTACGACTCGAAATAGAGAACTTTCTCCAACTCGCGCAACGGGATGTCGAGCAGGTGGCCGATACGCGAGGGCAATCCTTTGAAGAACCAGACGTGCGAGCAGGGGCTGGCGAGCTCGATGTGGCCGAGGCGCTCGCGGCGCACTTTGGCCTGCGTCACTTCGACGCCGCACTTGTCGCAAATCACGCCGCGGTGCTTCATGCGCTTGTACTTGCCGCACAAGCACTCCCAGTCCGTGACGGGGCCGAAGATGCGGGCGCAAAACAATCCGTCGCGCTCCGGCTTGAAGGTGCGATAGTTGATCGTCTCCGGCTTCGTCACCTCGCCGTGAGACCACTGCCTGATCTTCTCCGGCGACGCGAGCGAGATGCGGATCGCCTCAAAGTCAGGCGCTAGTTGCGGTTTCTCTTGCTGGAATCTGAACAAAGTCAATCTCCTTAGTAAGCAGTGAGCCGTCAGCAATAAGCAGTAAGTTACGTTTCGTGTCGGCGGTGAGCGGTAAGCCATCAGCAGTTAGGACCTGCGGCTCACCGCTCACTGCTTACTATTCTCTATCCTTCTAAGCCGCCCGCAGTGGTGGCGACCACCGGCTTGCCGAGGCCGTCGCTGGTTGCGTCGGGCAACTCGGCTTTATTAATCAACTCCACGTCGAGGCAGAGCGATTGCAACTCGCGCACCAGCACGTTGAACGATTCGGGCACGCCGGGGTTGAAGTCGGCTTCACCCTTGACGATGGCTTCGTAAATCTTCGAGCGCCCCGCCACGTCGTCAGATTTTGCGGTCAGCAACTCTTGCAGAATGTGCGCCGCGCCGTAGGCTTCCAAAGCCCAGACTTCCATCTCGCCGAAACGCTGGCCGCCGAACTGCGCCTTGCCGCCGAGCGGTTGCTGCGTGATCAGGCTGTACGGCCCGATTGAGCGCGCGTGGATTTTGTCGTCCACGAGGTGCGACAGCTTCAGCATGTAGATGTAGCCGATAGTCACTTTCTGCTCAAACGGCTCGCCGTTGAGGCCGTCGTAGAGAATGGTCTTACCTGACTCGTTGACGATCTCCGGCATCCCCTCTTCGCGCAGGCGCGTATTGGCCTCGCGGAGCTTCTGCTTGATCTCCGGCTCGGTCGCGCCGTCGAATACCGGCGTCGCGAAATGAAGCCCGAGGACGCGCGCCGCCCAGCCCAAGTGGGTTTCCAGAATCTGACCGACGTTCATCCGCGAAGGCACGCCGAGCGGATTTAAGACGATGTCCACCGGTGTCCCGTCCGGCAGATATGGCATATCCTCTTCGGGCAGAATGCGCGCGATGACGCCTTTGTTGCCGTGGCGTCCGGCCATCTTGTCGCCAACCGAGAGCTTGCGTTTCATCGCGACGAAGACTTTCACCATTTTGATGACGCCCGGCGCGAGTTCGTCGCCCTGTCGCAGCTTCGAGATTTTGTCCTCATAGATGTCGGTCAAAATCTTGATCTGACGATCCGTGCGATCCTCGTACTCTTTAACTTCCGCCGCCACGTCGATGCGCGTCGAAGCCAACTGCGCCTTGCGAAGCGCCTTCGGCTCGACGCCGATCAGCATCTCGCGCGTGATCGTCTCGCCTTTCGGAATCCGCACTTCTTTATCGACGACGAGATCAGCCGCCAACTTGCGCTCGACGAACAACTCGAAGATGCGCTCGTCGCGTTGCTCGCGCAGAATCCGCATCTCGTCTTCCAAGTCGCGGCGCAGGCGACTCTCTTCCTCTTCCTCGATCATCGTGGAGCGCGAATCGCGCTCCTGACCTTTGCGGGTGAACACCTGCACGTCAACCACCGTCCCGTCGATGCCCGGCGGGCATTGCAGGGAAGCGTCTTTCACGTCGCCGGCCTTCTCGCCGAAGATCGCGCGCAAAAGTTTCTCTTCCGCCGTCAATTGCGTCTCGCCCTTCGGCGTCACCTTGCCGACGAGGATCGAACCGGGCTTGACCTGCGCGCCGATGCGGATGATGCCCGACTCGTCCAAGTCGCGCAGCATGTTTTCGCCGACGTTCGGGATGTCGCGCGTGATCTCTTCGGGGCCGAGTTTCGTGTCGCGCGCCTCAATCTCCAACTCCTCGATGTGAATCGACGTGTAATAGTCGTCCTTCACCAAATGCTCGGAGACGAGGATCGCGTCCTCGAAGTTGTAACCGCGCCACGGCATGAAGGCGACGAGGACGTTGCGCCCCAAGGCCAACTCGCCCTTGTCCGTGCATGGTCCGTCGGCGATGACCTGGGCTTTCTCGACGCGCTCGCCGACCTGCACAATCGGGCGCTGGTTAATACAGGTGTTCTGGTTCGAGCGTTTGAATTTCGTCAGCGTGTAAATGTCCGCCGTCACCTCGCGCGAGATCGTGCCGTCCACGTTGTGATCGGCCTTAACAATGATGCGCTCGGAATCGACGTAATCCACTATCCCATCGCGTCTGGCGGCAACGACCGCGCCTGAATCCCGCGCCGTCGTCCGCTCCATCCCCGTCCCGATGTATGGAGCCTCAGCGCGCAACAGCGGCACTGACTGGCGCTGCATGTTTGATCCCATCAGCGCGCGGTTCGCGTCGTCGTTTTCGAGGAACGGGATCAGCGAGGCCGCGACCGAAACGAGTTGCTTCGGGCTGACGTCCAGATACTGAATGTCTTCGCGGATCGCGAGAATGAACTCGCCGGCCTTGCGCGCGGCGTTGCGCTCATTGACAATCGCGCCGTTCTCATCGAGCACGATGTTCGCCTGACCGATAACGTACTTATCCTCTTCCCAAGCCGTCTGGTAAAAAGGGTACGGCTCGTATTCGGCTTTCCGCCCGTCGGCCCCGAGGCGCTTGTTCACCTTGTCAAGTTCTTCATGCGGAATGTGATCGCCGGGGCGCAGTTTCGTATCGCCGCCGTTGGTGACCCGGACGTATTCGACCACGCGCCCGTTATCAACCTTCCGGTACGGTGATTCGATAAAGCCGAACTCGTTAATCCGCGCGAAGCACGAGAGCGACGAGATGAGACCGATGTTCGGCCCCTCCGGCGTCTCAATCGGGCAGATACGCCCGTAGTGCGTCGGATGCACGTCGCGCACCTCGAACCCGGCGCGCTCGCGCGACAGACCGCCCGGTCCCAACGCGGAGAGCCGCCGCTTATGCGTAATCTCCGAGAGCGGGTTGGTCTGATCCATAAACTGCGAAAGCTGCGACGAGCCGAAGAACTCGCGCACCGCTGCCGTCACCGGCTTGGCGTTGATCAGATCGCGCGGCATCGTCGTCTGCATCTCCTGCTGGATCGACATCTTCTCCTTGATCGCGCGCTCCATGCGGACGAGGCCGATGCGGAACTGGTTTTCGAGCAGTTCGCCAACCGCGCGGACGCGGCGGTTGCCGAGATGATCGATGTCGTCGGCTAGATACTCGACTGCGTTACGCCGCATTTTCAAGAGATACGAAATGACCTGCACGAAGTCTCGCGGCGACAGCAACGGATCGTCGATGCGGTCCCGCTCAGGCCGTCCCATCTTGATGTTGAACTTCAGCCGCCCGACGCGCGACAAATCGAATTTTCGCGCGTCGAAGAACATGCCCTCGAACAGACGGTAAGCGGTCTGCACCGTCGGCGGATCGCCGGGGCGCATCTTGCGGTAGATTTCCAATAAGGCGTCAACCGGCTTCGTGATCGCGTCCTTCTTGAGCGTTCCCGATAGCACCGAGCCGAGATCGTCGCGCTCCGGGAAGAAGATCGAGAAGTTGACCACGCCCGACTCCGCGATCTCCTGCACTTTCGCGGGCGTAATCTCGGTGTTGGCTTCGAGCAAGACTTCGCCCGTCTCCATGTTGACGATGTCGGAGAGCGCGAACGCGCCGTCGAACTGCTGCGTGTCCACCTCGACTTCTTTAGTGTGCGCCTTTCGCAACTCCTTCAAGGCCGACGCCGTAATCTTTTTACCTGCGCGCACGACCGGCTCGCTACTGCCTTTCACTTTCAGGTCCTGCTCGACCTTCATCCCGGCCAAATGGCTCGCGCCCTCTTCCTTGACTTGCACGAAGAGTCGCCCGCCCTCGACGCGCATCTCGTCCACCACGTAAAAGTCGCGCAGCAAATCTTCGTCCGAGTAAGCCGCGTTCTTAATAGCTTCTTCCAACTGCGAGTCTGAGGAAAACGATTTGGGCTGGAACTGCGGGTTGAGCCAGAGGCCCAAAGCGCGCAGGAAAATCGACGCGAGGAATTTACGTTTCCGGTCGATGCGGACGTAGAGCAGATTCTTCTGGTCGTATTCGAACTCAACCCACGAGCCACGGTATGGAATTACCTTCGCCAGATAAACCGGGGATTTCTCGAAGAAGACGCCGGGCGAGCGGTGAAGCTGCGACACGATGACGCGCTCCGTGCCGTTGATGATGAACGTCCCGTTATCCGTCATCAGCGGAATCTCGCCGAAGAAAACTTCTTCCTCCTTGATGTCGCGGATCGACTTCACTTCCGTCTCCGGGTCTTTGTCATAGACGGTCAAGCGAATTTTGACTTTCAGCGGCACGCTGTAAGTCATCCCGCGCTCTTGACACTCCTGTTGGTCGTGCTTGTGTTTGAGGCCGACCGGCTCGCCGCAGTTGTCGCATAGCGTGGGCCGAACGGCGTTGAACGTGCCGCAGTTGTGGCAGAGCGATTCGCCCGGCACCAGCGGATCAACTTTGACCAGCGCGCCGCACTCTTTACAATTCGCGCGCAGGTAGCGCAAGCCCTCAAGCCGGCCGCACTTGCACTGCCAATTACCGATGTGGAATTCGACGAAATCCAGCTCCGCCGTCTGCCGGAAGTCCGAGATCGGGAAGACCGAGCGAAACACGGCTTGCAGCCCCGTGTTTTCGCGCTCTTCCGAGAGCAGGTCCATTTGCAGAAAACGGTTGTAAGAGTCGCGCTGAATCTCGATTAGGTTCGGGATGCGCGCCGCCGTCTTGATTTTTGAGAAGTCGTGCCGGGCAGGCGGCTGACTCATCCGCCGCCCCATGCCGGTGATATTCGGTTGCAGCAAATTTGCAGACATCAGAGATTCCTTCAGCGATCAGCCGTCAGCATTCAGCGATCAGCAAACAGGACGATGGGAACAAACTCAAATGCGTCGAGCTTCGGCTTGCTGATAGCTGATAGCTGGGCGCTGAGAGCTTCTTTATCAGAGACGCCAAAAGGCGGTCGGAGCGCACAAGTCTCCGACCGCTTCATTTCGCAGAAAAGCAGTTAATAAAATTCAAACTGATTGTGGGAGTAAAGCCAACGCCTCAAATCCCACCCACTATACCCGACAATAGTGACATGTGGCAAGTGACGAGCAGAGACGTTTTAACTTGTCTCGTCGCCCGTCACTTGCCGCTGCTTTACTTGACTTCGACGGTCGCGCCCGCGTCGGCCAACTTCTGCCGGATCGTCTCGGCCTCGTCCTTCGAGACGCCTTCCTTGACGGCCTTCGGCGCGGCCTCGACCAAGTCTTTAGCTTCCTTCAGGCCCAGCGCCGTGATTTCGCGGACGACCTTAATGACGTTGATCTTTTGGCCGCCAGCGGCCTGCAAAATCACGTCAAACTCAGTCTGCTCTTCCGCCGGGGCCGCCGCTTCCGCCGCTCCACCGCCCGCAGGCGCTGCGACTGCCGCCGCCGCCGCTGAGACGCCGAACACTTCCTCTAACTCCTTGACGAGTTGCGAGGCTTCCAAAAGGGTCATGCCCTTCAAAAATTCGATGACTTCTTCTCTATTTGCCATGATTAGTTCAATAACCTCCTCGGGGTTCTTCTCAGAAGCTGTCAGCTATCAGCTATCAGCTATCAGCTAAAACAAACTTTAGCCTACGGCTGATAGCCAAACGCTAACAGCTTGGTTTCTACGCAAGCCGAAAGAACCCACGGGACACTTCCTCAGATTTGTTGCATCCAAACTGAAACAGCGTCCGAGCCGTTAATGGCGACCTGACATACCGCCCCGCCCGTTTTCCGCGTCCGGCTGACTTTTGCTGAAATCTCAACTTTGAGATTTCATATTTCAAATTTTACTGAGCGGCTTCTTCTTCGCCGCCGCCTTGTTTCTCGCCGATCTGCTTGACGACGATTGCCAAATTGCGCGGCACGGCCGACAGCACCGTGACCAGACGCTGCGCTTGGCAGTTAATCAAAAACATAATCTTCGAGATCAAGACTTCCTTCGACGGCAAGGAAGCGATGGCTTCCACGTCTCTGAGCGCGATGACCCGACCCTCGACGACGCCGGCTTTGAAGGTGAACACGTCCGGGTTGTCCTTCGCGAATTTCGAAACCGCTTTCGATAG
>JACCRA010000169.1 GCA_013813825.1 Pyrinomonadaceae bacterium
GCGTCACGCCTTTTCCAGTTGCTGGTTATTTATCCTCGCTTTAGCGCCGGCCCGCGTTCAGGATTCGCAGCAGCGCGAGGAAAATGTTGAAGGCGTCGAGATAGAGCGAGAGCGCGCCGGCGACATATTCATTCGTCGGGTAGCGCCTGATGATGTTCGACGTGTCGTAGAGCACGAAGCCGGAGAACAGCAGCAGCGACGCGGCGGCGATTGCGAACGAGAACGCGCTCGACGCAAGGAAGATGTTCAGCACGGCCGAGAGCACCACGACGATCAGGCCGATCGTCACCATCCCGCGCAGAAAACTGAAATCGCGCTTCGAGATGAAGACATAGGCGGTCAAGCCCCCGAAGATGCCGACGGTCAAGACTCCTGCTTGAAGAATCGACGCCGGGTTGATCTGCGAGTAGAGCGCAATCGCCGGCGAGATAATCACGCCGGTTAGCGTTGTGAAGCCGAAGAGCGCGAGCAAATTGACGCCGCGCACCAGTCGCACCGCCTGCGCGCCCATCACGCCGCCCAGCAGCACGATCAGCGAAATCCACGGGTGCCGCGCCACCGCAAACATCAGTTCGGGAAAAATGAAGCCGAGCAGCACGCCGCCGATGGCGAAGAGCGTCCCGACGAAAAAGAGCGCGTAAACTTTCCTGATAAAGCTCATCCGCTCGGCGACAGATGCCTGCGCCGCCGTCTGTGCCTGTACATTGCCCCACGCATCGGCTCCCACTTGTTGGGGCGGCCACGCTGACGGGGAATTAAAGCGTTGCTTCGGGGACTGAAGATCGTTCATTGAAATCCTTCCTTTGTCGAAACTCACAACTTGAATGTGCGCTCGCCGCGCGTGTCGCGAGGCGAGGTTAGTAAGATGCCCTCGTTACTTTCGCAGATGCATCGACGTTTTGCTTCAGCCGTCGCAGGCCTCAACCTGATTTTTCGTCATGGCGCTTACCGTCGGCTGCTTTTTAGCCGTTCCGAGGCGGTCAAACAATCAGTTGCGAGTCCAGAGTATAAATTCCCGCCACGTTGATCTATCATCACGGCGCTCGCATTTCAATCGTGACCATGCCGGTCGCGATCACGCCTAAATTTGATGGGAGACATCATGAAACGGGAACGCCCTCTCGCGCTTGCGTTGCACCGCGCGCTGCTGCTGTCCTTCTTTTGCGCGCTGCTCGTGGCGGCGAACAGTTTCGCGCAACCGGCGTCGAGCATTGTCGCGCCGACAGCGCGCAATGACGAAGGTTATACAGCGAAAATTAAGGAGTACACGACCGCCGCGCATTTCACGACGGAGTTAGTCGATCACCTGCCCGCCTCAGAGCGCGTGCCGTCGCCGGAAAAAGTCTTGGGCTACATCGCCGGGACGCCGAACAAGTTGACATACACGAAAGACCTCCACCGCTATTTCCGCGAGTTGGCAAAGAACAGTTCGCGCGTGCGCGTCTTCGTCGCGCCGGAAAAGAGCGAGGAGGGACGAGAACAATTGCTCGTCGCCGTCAGCGACGAGGCGAATCTGGTGAAGTTGGATCGCTTCAAAGAGATCACCGCGCGACTGGCCGATCCGCGCCAAACGAACGACGCCGAAGCCCGCGCGCTGATCAACGAAGGCAAGCCGTTTTATTGGGCTTCGGGGTCGATTCACTCGACCGAGACCGGCTCGCCCGAAATGCTGTTGGAGTTGGCCTACCGCCTCGCCGTCGAGGAGACGCCGTTCATTCAGGAGATTCGGCGTAACTCCATCGTGCTGATCACGCCGACGCTCGAAGTGGACGGGCGCGACCGGATGGTGGATGTCTATAACTACCGCAAGGCGAACCCCGGCAAGAACGCGCCCGGTTTGTTGTACTGGGGCAAGTACGTCGCTCACGACAACAACCGCGACGGCTTAGGGATGGCGCTGGCCCTGACGCGCAACATGATGCGGACGTTCCTCGAATATCATCCGCAGGTCTTACACGACCTGCACGAATCCGTGCCGTTCCTCTACACCTCGACCGGGACCGGTCCCTACAACGCTTGGCTCGATCCCATCGTCATTGACGAGTGGCACATTCTCGCGTATCACGAAGTCAACGAGATGACGAAGCGCGGCGTGCCCGGCGTCTGGACTCACGGCTTCTACGACGGTTGGGCACCGAACTACATGTTCTACGTCGCCAACGGCCACAACTCCATCGGCCGTTTCTATGAGACGTTCGGCAACGGCGGGGCGGACACGATTGAGCGCACCGTCGCGCAGCAGTCGCAACGCGATTGGTTCCGTCCCAACCCGCCGCTCCCGCGCGTCAAGTGGTCGCTTAGAAACAACGTCAACATGCAGCAGTCGGCACTGCTCTTGGCGATGAACTACACGGCGCAGAACCGCGAAAAGTTTTTGCACAATTTCTACTTGAAAAGTAAGCGCGCCGTCGCCAAAGCGGCGAACGAGGGGCCGTCGGCCTACGTCATTCCCGGCAATCAGCCGCGCCCGGTCGAGGCGGCTGAGATGGTCAATTTGCTGCGCTTGATGGGCGTCGAAGTGCAGCGGATGAAAGGCGAGTTGAGTGTTAAGGATCAGAAGGACAAAGAGCAAAAGTTTCCGGCCGGGTCTTACGTCGTTCGCATGGATCAGCCGTACTCGCGGATGGCCGACATGATGATGGACACGCAGTTCTACAATGCCAACGATCCGCGCCCCTACGACGACACCGGCTGGACGCTCGGCGTAATGCGGAACGTCCCCACGGTGCGCGTCACGGACAAGGGCGTGCTCAATGCGCCAATGGAGTTAATCAAGGAAGACGTGCGCGTGCGCGGGCGCTTGACGGGCGCGAATAATGCCGGAAGCGCCTACGTCATCAATCACAACACGGAGAACACGCTGGCGACGTTGCGCTACCAGTTGAAGGAGACGAAGATCAGCGTTGCCGAAGAGACGTTCAAAGTCGGCGCGCAGGACTTCAACGCCGGCTCATTCATCATCAAAACTGAAGGCAATTCCACAGACTTGCGCCGCCAACTCGAAGCGGCGGTCACAGACCTGGGACTGACGGCCGTGGGCGT
>JACCRA010000173.1 GCA_013813825.1 Pyrinomonadaceae bacterium
AAGTATTGCTGCATAAGCGTCTAGCGAATCATGTGGCGAAACTCGAAGGCGAAATACCCGATCACGGCGAGCGCGCCGAGCAGAATAATCGCCGCATAGCTGCGGACGAAACCGGGCTGAAGCCGTCGCGCCAGCGTGCCCAACTCGCTCATGCCACGCGCCAGCCCGTTGACGAGACCATCGATCACACCGATGTCGAAAATCTTCCACAACCCTTCGCGCGAGCCGACTTTGATCGGGTTGATGATCGCCGCGTCATAAAATTCATCGACGTAATACTTATTCTCCAACAGACGCGGCGGCGCAAGCAGCGGATTCCGTCTGAAAACGATCCATCCGATGCCGATGCCGACGAGCGCGATGGCGACGGAGACGCCGCTGAAGATGCGCTCCAACATGACTTCGTGCGGATCGTGGGCGTGTTCAGCAGCGGCGGCAGCCGCGCCGGGGCCGTGCGTGCCTTCGCCGACGGTGGCGGGCGCAGCCCCTTCATGGCTTTGCGGCGCGGGAGAAAGCATGGCGGGCGACTCGCTGCTGCCGTGAGTCGCCTCGCTTGCGCCGTGTGATGACGCGGCAGCGGTTGGCGTCGCGTCATGTGCCGCCGCTTCTTCTCCGCGACGGGGCGCGACGGAGACGACTGGATCAAGCGCGTGCTCGAAGAAGTTCGGAAGGCCGCCGCCGCTTAAGGCATAAGGCACGCCGACCAAACCACCGAAAGTCGAAAGCACGGCCAGCACGATGAGCGGGATCGTCATCACGGCCGGTGACTCGTGGGGCGTAAAGGGACCAACGTGATGATTCGTATCGTCGTGTGCCGTGGTGGTGTCGTCGTGGCCGTGGCCGCCACCGCGCGGCGCGTGGAGCGTGTCGTCGGCGACGGAAAGTGTCGCCGCGTCGTGCGGGGCATGGCCTTTATCGTAGGCTTGCGCGTGCGCGTCGTCGGCTTGTCCACCGGCGTGCGCTTCGCGGAAACGCTCGTTGCCCCAGAAGGTCATCACCATCAACCGCGTCATATAAACGGCAGTAATCAGCGCGGTCAGCGCGCCGACCGCCCATAGAATTTTCGAGGCCGCGACTGGAATGCCGGCGGCTTCGGTGCTCCAAGTCTTCCACAGAATTTCGTCTTTCGAGAAGAAACCCGCGAAGATGGGAATGCCGCTGATCGCGAGCCAGCCAGTGAGCATCGTCGCGAATGTGATCGGCATGTATTTCTTCAGCCCGCCCATCCGGCGCATGTCCTGCTCGTGGTGCATTCCGTGGATGACGCTGCCCGAGCCGAGGAAGAGCAGAGCTTTGAAAAAAGCGTGCGTCATGACGTGGAAGATCGCCGCGATGAACGCGCCGACGCCGCAGGCCAGCATCATGTAGCCGAGCTGCGAGACGGTCGAGTAGGCCAGAACTTTCTTGATGTCGTTTTGCGCGATGCCGATAGTCGCGGCGAAGATCGCCGTCAATCCGCCGATGATGGCGACAATAAACATCGCCGCCGGGGCGTGCGTGTAAATCTCCGAGCAACGAACGATCATATAGACGCCCGCCGTCACCATTGTCGCCGCGTGGATTAAGGCGGAGACCGGCGTCGGGCCAGCCATCGCGTCCGGCAGCCAGACGAACAGCGGAATCTGCGCGCTCTTGCCCGTCGCGCCGATGAAGAGCAAGAGCGCGGCGGAAGTCACCCCGCCCGCGACGAGCGCGCCCCACGTGAAAGGATCGACTGCCATGCCGCGAATCACGCTGAAGGCGCTCGCCACATCGGGCGCGCCGGTGATCGCTCCGGGTTTGTCGAAGAAGCTGATCGATCCGGTCAGCACGAAGACCAGCATGATGCCGAGGATCACTCCCCAATCGCCGACGCGGTTGGCGATAAACGCCTTCTTCGCCGCGTCGCCCGCTTCGCGCCGGTCGATGTAATAACCGATCAGCAGGTACGAACACAGCCCGACGCCTTCCCACCCGACGAACATCAACAAAAAGTTGTCCGCCAGCACCAGCGTCAGCATCATGAACATGAACAAGTTCAGGTACGCGAAGAAACGATAAAAACTTTTATCGCCATGCATATACCCGGTCGCGAAGACGTGGATCAATAAGCCGACAAACGTGATAAAGCACACGTAGATCGCGCTCAGGCGATCCATCGCGAAGCCGTAATCGGCGCGAAAGCGGCCGACCTCGATCCACGTCCACAGGTGATCGAGCACGACCTGCGGCTGCTCCGTGACCAACACGCCGCCCGGCTTGAACGCGAGAATCAGCGCGATCACGGTCGAGATGCCCACCGCTGTACACGCCACTGTCCCGACGAATGCCTCACTTCGCACGCGCCGCCCGACCAACCAATTGATCGCCGCGCCAATCAGCGGAGCTAAAATGATGTAACGAAGCATAGAGTTAGCATTCAGCCATCA
>JACCRA010000189.1 GCA_013813825.1 Pyrinomonadaceae bacterium
GTCCAACTGGTCCCCCCCGGCTCTAATACCACGGAGTTGCCGCCCAATTCATAGACGCCGACCTGCATCGAGGCGCGCGTCCGCAAAGACGGGTTGAAAAAGACCAGCGCGGCCGACCGGCCCGCCATCGGCTTCGACTCGTCTTGCCCACGCTTGAACCGCGCCGCCGCTTCGAGCAGGCGCTCAAGCTCGTCGCGTGTCCAGTCCTTCGTCGTTAGAAAATGTCTTAGCATCACGATGATTTCATCACAGAGAACCCGGAGGAAGAAATGATAAATGATGAATGCGAAACGACGACTATAAAAATAGACTGCGTTGGCCTGTCATTCGTCATTCATCATTCATCATTTCCGCTCCGTGGTTCAAAAACTACTTACGAGCGCGTCAACGAACAAATCAACTTCTTCCCTTTGCAAACACAACGGCGGCAATAGACGCAACACGCGCGCGTCGCTCGACGTGCCGGTGATGATTCGCCGCTCAAGCAGAGCCTTGTTCACTTGCGCCGCGCGCTCATCCTGAAACTCGATGCCGAGCAGCAATCCGCGCCCGCGCACCGCCGCCACTTGCGGCACATTCGCCAATCGCCCGCGCAGATATTTTTCGATGGCTTGCGCGTTCGCCAGCATCCCGTCCTGCTCGATGGCTTCGAGCGTCGCGCTGACCGCCGCCATTGCCAGCATTCCGCCGCCGAAGGTCGTGCCGAGATCGTTCTCTTTGATGGACGCGGCCACCCGGTCAGTCGTCAGGCACGCGCCGACAGGCACGCCGCTCCCCAACGCCTTCGCCAATGTGATCACGTCCGGCACGACGCCCGCGCCCGCCTCGCTCCCCGCGAAGAACCACTCGCCCGTGCGTCCCACGCCGGTCTGCACTTCGTCGAAGATCAATAGCATTCCGCGCTCGTCGCACAACTCGCGCAGTTGGCGGTAAAACTCCGGGGCGGCGACGCGCACCCCCGCCATCGACTGGATCGGTTCGAGCATCACCGCCGCCACCGCCGTCTCATCCGCCAGCGCCGCCACCGTCTCAATCGAGCCGAACTCCGCGCACAGGTGGCCCGGCACGTTGGGCCGTCCCAGCTCGCGGTACTTGCCTAAAAACGTCGCACTAATCGCGTCGGCCGTCCGCCCGTGAAAGCTGCCCGTGAACGTGATGATCGCAGTGCGCCCCGTCCGCATCCGAGCGAGGCGCATCGCGTTTTCGTTCGCCTCAGTCCCTGAATTACAAAAGAAGGCTTTCGTGATCTGCTCCGGCGCGCATTTCACCAGGCGCTCCGCCGCCCGCGCACGCACTTCCGAATAGACCAGGTTTGAATAAAACAGCAACTCACCAGCCTGCTCGCGAAGCGCCGCCACGACCAGCGGGTGACAATGCCCTGTCGCCGCCACCGCGTGCCCGCCATAGAGATCGAGGAAGCGTTCGCCCTCGCTCGTCTCGATCCACGCGCCCGCCCCGCGCGCCGCCGCGAGCTTCATCTTCTTATAAGTGGCAAGCTGAAACTCGTCCTCGCGCGCCGCGATCTCGGCAAAATTTGTGATGGTCTCGGTCATCATCCCACTCGCGCCCCGTTTGGAACCTGCTTTTCGGGGACGGCCAGCGCGGGCACGATCCCGTCCGCGTACCCGATGTCGAACAATATTCCCTCCGACACCTCGCCCGCCATCCTCTTCGGTTCGAGGTTGACGACGAACAAAGCCTGCCGGCCCACGATCTCGCGCGGGTTCTCCCGCTCGCCCTTCATGCCGGCCAGTATGTTTCTTTTGTGATCGCCGAAGTTGACGCACAGTCGCACCAGTTTTTTCGAGCCGGCTACATCCTCGACCGCCTCGATTGTCCCCACGCGCACATCAATTTGGTCGAGCATATCGAACCCCACCGGCGGTTTCACCGGCGCGGCGCGAAACGTCTGGCTCCCGTCTTCGCTCACGGATTGGTCCCCACTAACATCAGCCCTGTTTTCTCGTCCAGCCCGCACATCACATTCATGTTTTGAACGGCTTGCCCGGCCGCGCCTTTAACGAGGTTATCGAGCGCCGAGAAGATGACGAGTTGACGGCCGCGCGCCGCGAAGCCGAGATCGCAGAAGTTCGTCGTCTTCACCCAATTGATGTCAGGCGAGCCTTCGACTAAACGGACGAAGAACGAGTCGCGATAAAACTCCGCGAACAACTCGCGCGCCCCTTCGGCCGTCAGCGCGTCTTTCGTCTCGACATAGATCGAGGCGAAGATGCCCCGCGCCACCGGCAGCGAGTGCGTCATGAAGATCAACTCATTGGTCCAGTCGCCGACGCGCCTGAGTTCCTGCTCGATCTCCGGCACATGCTGGTGCGTGAACGGCTTGTAAGCGTAGAAAGAATTCATCCGTTGCGGGTGGTGCGTGTTTGCCGCCGCCTTCGCGCCCGACCCGGAAGAGCCGGTCTTTGCATCGACGATGACGCGCCCGCTTAACTGTCCGGCGGCGACGAGCGGCGCGAGGCCCAACAGCGTCGCCGTCGCGAAGCAGCCGGGATTGCTGATCAAGCGCGCTTCCCTGATCTGCTCGCGGTGCGTCTCCGTCAGGCCGTACACGAATTCGCGCTGTAACTCCGGCGACGTCTGTTCGCGCCCGTAGTGCTCTAAAAACTCGGCCGCGTCGCCCAAGCGAAAGTCGCCTGAGAGATCGATCACCTTCACATGCGCCGGCACGCGCGGCGCAACGTCCAACGCTTGCCCGTGCGGCAGCGCCAGAAATAGGCAGTCCAGTTCAGCCACCCTCTCAGACTCTTCATCAGCCGCCGGCGCGGCCGTGAAGCACATTTCAGTTAGGCCGTACAGATTGCGATGAACTTCCCCAACGGCCTTGCCCGCGTGCTCGTTCGCAGTCACCAACAAGATTTCGACGTGCGGGTGCGCGAGCAGAATCCGCAGCAGTTCCGCCCCGCCATAACCTGATCCACCGTAAATGCCGACGCGAATTTTCATCTTTGTGCTCCAAGTAAGGAGACGATTACAATGCCCTCAACCTAAAGCCGCACCGCAGGAGACAAACAAGATGCTCAATCCACGCGCCGGATTTCCTTTCCTCGCCATCGGCTGTGCTTTTATCGCGCTCGGAGCGAGTGGCAGGCGCGCCTTCTTCGGCGCCGGCATCGTCTTTCTTATCCTCGGCATTGTCCTATTGAAGCGCGAAGCGCGCCGCTAAGACAACGCGCGCCCTCCGCGCTCGACGCCTCGGCCGCCCACGCCGTAAGCAGCAACTTCAGACGCACGCTCTCGTCGCCGCATTCTCGATCTTCGGCTTCAGCAACTTAAAGATGCGCGCCCCGTCGCGCCGTGCGTTGCCGGCGGCGACGCCGAACTCTTGCTCGATGTAATCTTCGCCCATCTGCGAGTCAGTGACGGAACCGGCGACGAGATCGACTTCGATTCCGCGCCGGCGCAACAACTCGATGCCGCCCCACGCGCCGACGTAATCCGACGCGCAATAGACGACCGCCGCCGTCGCTTGTCGCAACTCCGCGTCGTCGAAGACGGACGCGACCGAATAGCCGCCGAGGATGCCGTCGCCAAGTTCGATCACGATCAGATCGGGCGCGCACTCGTTGAGTTGCGAGATGACGGCTTTCGCGACGGGCGCGAGATCGCCGACGCCGACCGTGGAAGGCAGCCCGCAATCAAGAAAGCTCGCTGTTTGCACCGCACCGTGATCGGCCATGTTCAGCGTGTCGCGTAGGCACGCGACGCCTGACAGCTTGCCCGCCGCCACGCGCAGCCCCGCGCGCGTCGCCTGCCGGATCAATTCGGTCGCCGCGAACGTCTTGCCGCTGTTCATGCACGCCCCGGCAACGAGCACGAGCGGTGCGATGGCCTCCGCCGCGAACGTCTCCCGCACTGGCAACGCCGCGTCGGAGATGTTTCGCACCCGATTATTTTCGTCCGTCACCAGCCCGATTACTTCTACCTTGATCGCGTCGCTCAAGCTCGAATGATGGCCCGTGCAGCAACCGATCACGCCGCCCATGTTGAGCAGGTGCAATTGGTCCCCTGACTTGACCGACGCCGGCACGTCGCCGACGAAACCTTTGAGCGCCCGGCGGCTACCCAGCACGCCGGCCAGCACGTCGCCCGGGTTGATCTTCGCCAGCCGGCCCGTCGGCAATTCCAACTGATTGTAAGTCGCGCTCTCGGTGAGCGCCCGCACGACCACCACATCGCCCGCGCGCGGCGCGGCACATTCGCCGACAACGGCCAGCGTCTTCGGCAGATTCAGCGCCACCGTCGCCGAGCCGATTTTATCGGCCTCGACTACCGACACCCGCGTCCCGACGCTCTCCATTGTTTCCGTGATCGTCATCGTCTTTCCTCCATCGTCAGATCGCTGCTACAACTGTTTTCCCAACTGTGCGCGCGAGCGCAGGCGCAGCGCGTTGAGCTTGATGAAGCCCTCGGCGTCGCGCTGGTTATAAATTGTGTCCGCCTCGAAGGTCGCCAGCCGCTCGCTGTAGAGCGAGCGCGGCGCGCGGCGTCCGGCGACCGTGACGTTGCCACGATACAACTTGACGCGCGCCTCGCCGGTCACGTCCCGTTGCGTCTCGTCGATCATGCGCCGCAGCAGTTCCGTCTCCGGCGCGAACCAGAAGCCATAATAGACACTCTCGGCAAACTTCAGACTCAATTCGTCCCGCAGCCGCAGCACTTCCCGATCCATCGTGATCGATTCGAGCGCGCGATGCGCTGCGTGTAAAATCGTCACACCCGGTGTCTCGTACACGCCCCGTGACTTCATTCCGACGAAACGGTTTTCCACCAAATCCACGCGCCCAACGCCGTGCTCGCCGCCGATGTGGTTGAGTCGCGTCAACAACTCGACCGCGCCCAGTTGCTCGCCGTTCACGCCGACCGGCACGCCCCGCTCGAAATTGACGACCACGTATTCGGCTTCTGCCTTCGCCGCTTCCGGCGCTTTCGTCATCTGAAAAATGCCGGCTGGTGGCTCGGCCCACGGGTCTTCCAGAATCCCGCCTTCGTAGGAGACGTGCATCAGATTGCGGTCGGTCGAATAAGGCTTCGCGTGCGTCGCCGTCACCGGGATGTCGTGCTGTTCGGCGTAAGCGATCAGATCGCTCCGGCCCTTAAAATCCCACTCGCGCCACGGCGCGACAACGTGGATGTCCGGCTCCATCGCATAGTAAGTCAACTCGAAGCGCACCTGATCGTTGCCTTTGCCCGTCGCCCCGTGCGCGACCGCGTCCGCGCCTTCGCGGCGCGCGATCTCGATCTGTCGCTTCGCGATGACGGGGCGCGCCAACGACGTGCCAAGCAAATAGACGCCCTCGTAAACCGCGTTCGCCTTCACCGCCAGCCAGACAAAATCCGTGACAAACTCCGCGCGTAAATCCTCGACGTACAACTTCGACGCGCCGGTGGCTTTCGCTTTCTCCTCTAACCCATCTAACTCTTCACCCTGTCCCACGTCCGCGCAGTAGCACACGACTTCGCAGCCGTAATGTTGTTTTAGCCAGTGCAACATCACCGACGTGTCTAGCCCGCCCGAATATGCCAGCACGACTTTTTTCATTCAGCCGTCAGCCGTCAGCCATCAGCCATCAGTTTTGTCTTTCGCCGCACGTTCCGTGACGTGGCTCGTTCGACTTACTGGTTGCCTTTGTCCGCGGTCTCTCCTTTTTCAAATTTGAAATCTCAAATCTTCTAGTCCACCCCGCCAGCAAATCACGCTGACTGCTGATAGCTGATGGCTGCTCAAAACAGCTCCCACACTTTTTTGATCGCGCCGCGCCGCACCCGGCGCTCGCGCACGGCGATAAAGATCGTGTCTTCGCCGGCCAGCGTCCCGACGATTTCAGGCAGCGCCGCACGATCGATCTCAACCGCCACCGCTGAGGCCAGCCCCGGCTCGCACCGCGCGACGATGAGCACATCGCCGACCGCCTCCAATCCCAGCAGTCCGCGCGCCGTCGCGCTGTTCTTCGCCATTACCGTCGCCGTCTGCGGCTCGACGTAGCGCCCCCGCCGCTTCATGACCCCTAACTCTTCGAGGTCGCGTGAAACATTCGATTGCGTCACCGCGAACCCGGCGCGCTCCAATTGCGCCACGAGTTCGCCCTGCGTCTCAATGGACTTCGCCCGAATCAGGCCCAGTATTTTCTGCTGTCTCTTCTCTTTTTTGAGCATCCGTCTATTTTTAAGTATCCGGGTATTATGCAAATTATTTGCATAATACCCGCATAGATGCATAAACTATCAGACCAGTTGCATTAAAGCAACTCTCCGGCGTAGAGCATTCACGAGATTTTCGGGAACGATCTCATCACGCCCGGTCACAAGCAGCATCGAGGAAAAATGAACGACAGTAAAAATTTATGGGGCGGGCGCTTTACCGGGCGGGTGGACGAAGGGTTCGCCGCCTTTAACCGCTCATTTGCTTTTGATCGCCGGCTGTTCGCCGCCGACGTGTGCGCCAGCCGCG
>JACCRA010000199.1 GCA_013813825.1 Pyrinomonadaceae bacterium
GATTTACCTTCAGACTCGCCCTGCTCGACGTACTGGCGCGTGCGCGAAGTGGCTTTCAGAATTTCGATGGCGGCGACGCGTCCCCGGCCGTCGGCGCGCGGCAGCAAGCGCTGCGAGACGATGAAGCGAAAAACATTGGCGAGCCGCGCGCGGATCGCCGGCTCCTCGTTTTTCGGGAAGACGCCGATGATGCGATCCACCGTCTTGGAGGCGTCGATGGTGTGCAACGTGGACAAGACGAGGTGGCCGGTCTCGGCGGCTTCAAGCGCGATCTCGATGGTTTCGCGGTCGCGCATTTCGCCCACTAGGATCACTTTCGGCGCTTGCCGCAATGCGGCGCGCAGGGCGCGGGCGAAGTCGGGAGTGTCGGTGTGCAATTCGCGCTGGTGAATGGTCGAATTCTTGTGCTGGTGCAGAAATTCGATAGGGTCTTCGATGGTGATAATGTGATAATGCTTCGTCTCGTTGATCAGGTCAATGATGGCGGCGAGAGTCGAAGACTTGCCGCTGCCGGTTGGCCCTGTGACGAGCACCAGTCCAGTCTTGAGGTCGGCGATCTGCTGGAGCGCCTCGGGCAAATTGAAATCGCTCCACTGCGGCGGGCGCGAGGGGATAACGCGCATCACGATGGCATGTGTTCCACGCTGCATGAAGATGTTGACGCGGAAACGCGAGAAACCTGGCACGCTAAACGACACGTCCGCCGAGCCGTGCTGGCTTAAACTTTCAACCGCGTTCTGCTGATTGCTGAGCAGGATTTTAGCAATTGCGGCCGTGTGCGCCGGCGTCAACTTGTCTAGCCCTGTCACTTGCACCGGCTGCAATTTTCCCAACAACTCGATCTGTGGCGGCCGGCCGGGCGAAAAGATTAAATCGCTGACCTTATCCGAGACGCCCAGCATCGTATGCAGCACGTTGACGAAGTTGAGCGGCGCTCCGGCGTCAGCGGAAGGAGGCGCGGTAGGCATCGAAGGTGTTGGCAGGCTCATAAAATAATGGTCAGTCGTCAGTTGCTTGGTGATCGAGCAGCATTAAGCTGGAAATAAAGCGCTCAAGATCGAGCAGCACAGAATGAGTGACGACTGACTACTAACACTGACCTCTGATTGAGGACGTTCTTCCTCGGAAAAGTTTCGCAACTGTCGTAACGGAAATTATACGCCCCCGGCAAACCAACGAACTGAAAATGGCGTACATCAGACTGAGTGCAGGTGGCGGGAAGGCTTCCCCAGACGAGGATGCGCGACCCGCACAGTTAATCAAGTAGAAGGAGGCGCTTTTTAAGAAATGGCAACCTATCGTGATCCGGTTCGCGTGTTTGCGCCGCTGGAAGTTGTCGAGCGCCTGCTGGAAATTCGCGCCGATGCGGGCTACTCCCCGGAATTATTTCTCCGTTCGTCCGAAGATTTGGCGGCATATTTCGACGCCTACGGCTTTGACGTTTACGCTTTTTCCGACGCGGAGGCCGAATTTCATTACGGCCGTTACCGCGCTCCGTGCGCGCCCGGCGGCGATCACGCCCACAGTTCGCCGACAGCGCATTAATTTTCAACTGACCCCACGCAAAAGCGGCGGAAGTCGATAAAGAGTATCGGCTTCCGCTGCTTTTTTCTTTAATCGTCGATTGTGGCTCGTCAAATGAAAGATCGGCTTTCACGATTGACGACTCATGGTTGATGGCTTTTACAGTGCTTTGACAATCACCATCGTCACGTCGTCGCCAGAGCCGCGCCCTTGCGTCCACTCCAAAATGTCTTCGTAAAGAAACTTAATTATGTCTTCGGCGCTCAGGTGCAGCCCTTCCCGCACTTTGACGGCGAGCCGTTCGCGGCCGTACTCCACGCCGTCCGCCCCTTCGGCTTCGGTCAAACCGTCGGTGTAGAGCACGAGCGTCTGGCCGGCTTCAATCGGCAGGTAGTATTCGTAATAGCGCGAATCACGAAACATGCCGAGCGGCAAACCGCCGCGTTCGATGAATTGTGCGTCGCGGCCCGTCGCGTCGATCAGCAGCGGCGGGTTGTGGCCGGCGTTGGCGTAGGCGAGCGTTTTGTTCGTCGTATCGAGCACGCCGTAAAAGGCCGTCACGAACTGATTGTTCTTGATCGACTCCCAGAGCAGGTAATTGATTTTAGCCAGCGAGATGTTCGGCGCGTAACCGATGTGGATCGCGGCGCGCAGGCTGGCGCGCAGAAATGCCATCAGCAGCGCCGCCGGGACGCCCTTGCCCGACACGTCCGCGATCACGATGCCGAGGTGGTCGTCGTAAATCTGATAAAAGTCGTAGTAGTCGCCCGACACTTCTTCGGTTGAGAAATTGTAGGCGCTGATGTCGAAGCCTTCGAGTTGCGGCTGGCGCGCGGGCAACAATTCCAGTTGCACCTGCCGGGCGACTTCAAGCTGCGCTTCGAGTCGCTTCTTCTCAATCAACTGCTCGTGCAGCCGCGCCTTCTCGATGATAATCGCCACCTGCGAGGTGAGCAGCAGCAGCACTTGCAGATCGTCCTGCGTATAAGCGTTCAGTTCGTCGCTTTCGAGATCGAAGACGCCGATCACTTCGTCGTTACTGATAATGGGCGCGATCATCTCGGAGCGCGTCTCGCGGCGCGCGTTGAGGTAACGCTCATCGAG
>JACCRA010000212.1 GCA_013813825.1 Pyrinomonadaceae bacterium
CTCGAATGCCTGATTCCGCCTCGCGAAGGGTTTGACAAGGAGTATTCTGGATGCACGAAGAACTGACGTTCGACTCAACCGGAACGGACACCATCCGCTTATCCAACGGGAGTTGGGCCACTTACATTCAGCACGTTTGTGATCGCCTGCGCGCCGCCGGGCAAAGACACCAGCTCGACGGTCGCCACACGCTGCTGACACGCCTCAAGCTGCGTCGTCCCTCGACCTACGCGCACAGCGTCCGCGTCGCCAAAATGGCGCACACCACCGGCCACGCCTTCGGTTTTGACGACGAGCGCATGAAACAACTCTCCTACGCGGCGCTGTTTCACGACCTCGGTAAGATTCTCGTGCCCGAGCGCGTGCTGAACCGCCCGCGCCGCCTGACGCGCTCCGAAAAATTCCTGCTCAATTTGCATCCGAGCTTCGGCGCGTTGCTGGCGACCTACTTCAACCTCCCGGCGGAACTCCGCGTCCGGACCGAACACCATCACGAGCGTTGGGACGGCAATGGCTATCCGCACGGCCTCGGCGGCGAAGACATCCCGCAAATGGCGCGCATCGTGCAAGTCGCCGATGCGTTCGACGCGATGGTTGCGCGCCGCCCCTACTGCGCGCCGCGCGATTCTCGCGACGCGCTCGCCGAGTTACGCCAGCACAGCGGCAAGCAATTTGATCCGCGCGTCGTCGAAGCGTTCCTCGATACTTACACCGTGAGCTGTGCAGCATGAATTACAGGTCACAAGCTATAGGATTCCCAATAATATTTTGAGCCAGAGAGCACACAGGGAGCGCAGAGATGATCAGACGGAGTGCCTTTCCCTCTGAGTTCTCTGTGTCCTCCGTGGCTAATTCCTTTTCTGGAAGTCTATACAGTGCGTCGATCAGACGTTGTTGAGCGCCTTCCGTGGCTGCTAAGATGCTCGCACTCCGAAACCATCGACAGCGCGAGATCATGGCTGTGACGAAATGGAAGAAGCAGACGCTCAAGCTTAAGGACGAGCACCAATGGAAGGCACGGGACGGCTATCGCATTTTCGTCGCCAATCGTGGTGCTGTCCGCTTCGACTTCCCGCAGCACTGGGTGCTCAAACCCGGCGACAACTCGTTTAAGTTCCACGACGCCGAGCCGCCCGACGACGACTGCCGATTGGAACTCTCGATCAACTACCTCCCGCCGGCTGACTGGAGCCGCGCGCCTCTCGCCGATTTTCTCCGCGGTGTGGCGGACGACGATGAACGCCCGATCAACGCCCGCGGCGAGATCATCACGGAAGAACGTCCCGACCTCAGACTGGCGTGGATCGAACTCCGGTTCATCGATCCGGTCGAGCAACGCGCGGCGCATTCGCGCATCCTGCTCGGCATCGGCGGGCGCGTGCAATGCCTCCTCACCTTCGACTACTGGGCGGATGATGACGCCCAATTCGCGCTCGTGTGGGAAGAGATCGTTAAGTCTCTCCAGCTTGGCAAAATCATTCTCGACCCGACCACCGGCGGGATGTCCGATCCGCTTTTGAACTGAAGCGCGAAGCTGCCCTTTCGGCCTCAACATCTCTTAAAAATCGAAGCGCACGCCCACCCGCACCTGTCGCGGGCGCAGCGTGCGCGTGGGGACAAGGAAAGAATCGGCGAACGCTTGCCGTTGCGCGGGGCTGGCATCAGCGCGCAACGCGTTGAAGTTGATGAATTCCGCGCCGAAGCTAAAGACTGTTTTGTTGAGGACGTTATCGAACTCGACGACTGGACGGAGGCGTGTATGTTCGCCGATGCGCCATTCGCGCGTCACGCTGAGATCGAAAGTGAAGAGGCGGGGACCAGTGCCGGCGTTGCGTGGCAGATTGCCGGATTGGCCGATGAGCGGGAGCGAGAGCGATTCGAGCAACGCGGGCGTGAGCGGCTCGCCGGGGCGGCGCGAGCGCAGCAGACGCAAGTCGCCGTCGAAGGCGGGGCGGTCATTGCCTACATCGTCGAGATTGCGATCCGCGCCGCCGAGGCTGAGGTTGAAGGGCGCGCCGGAGGCGAGGCGCAGAATCGGCGCAAGGCGCAAGCGGCCGAATGTGCGCGGCAGATCGAGGACGCCGGAGAGGACGAAGCGGTGGCGGCGGTCGAGCAGGCTGCGGGCGCGCTCGCCGCGAAAGTCGCCGGGACGGAGCGCGTCGGAAGTGTTGACCACGCCATCGTCAATTAACCGCGACAAGGTGTAAGCGGCGCGCAGGCTGAGGCGCAAATCATTTACTTGGCCGAGCGGTGCGAAGCGGCGACGCAGTTCGAGAGTCAGGCCGTGATAGAAGCTGTTGCCGATGGAGGCGAGTTGCTCTAACTCGCCGCGCGACGGATCGGGGCGCAAAGCATTGAGCGCGCCGCGGGCGGCGTTGAGCGCAGTCGTCGAATTCACGCTGTTCAAATTAAAGATTGAGACGGGGACGCCAAATTCCACGACGCGGGTGATCGCCTCCATGCTTGCTGCTCCGGGCGGCGCAAGCGAGAAGCGGACGAGTTCGCCGGCGGCGGCCACATTGTAGAGCGGGCGCGTTCCCGCCGCGTCGCGGAAGTTGGCAAAGTCACGCGCCAGCAAATAGTCTGAGAAATCGCGAAAGCCGCCCGGCAGTACGGGCGCATTGGCGTTGAACTCGCGCCACAAATGTGCCGTGCGGTTGTAAGTGTAGTTGGCCTCGCAGACGAAAGCCCCGGCCAATTCTCGCTCAAAGCCGAAGTTGAATTGGTAGCTTTCAGGGAGGCGTAAATCGGGATCGAGGCGACGCGCGAAATCAGTCTGCGCCGCCCCGAATTGCCGGACGACGGGTGAATCAGCCGTGAGCGATTCGGGGAAACGCAAATTGGCGGCGATGAAGGCGCGGCGTTGCGCGTCGGTCAGCAAGCGGTTGGTCGCGGTGGCGCGCAAGGCGTCCGTGTCGAAGAAGATGCGCGCCGTGCCGAGTTTGAAGTCGTCGATGGTTCGCAGCAGCGCGCGGTTGTAAAAGATGCCCGCGCCGAAGCGCAAGACGGTTTTGCCCGACGCGAAGGGATCGTAAGCGACGGCGACGCGAGGGGACCAGTTGTCGCGGTCGCGCACGATGGTTTCCTGCTCGTAGCGCGCGCCGAGCGTGAGCGTCAAATTCGGCCGCACGCGCCATTCGTCTTGCACGAAGAAGCCGGCGTAAAAATTTCGCTGCGCCGATTCAGTGTTGAAACGCTGACGGAAACGGCCCGGCGCGCTCGCGAGGAAGTCGCCCGCGCTGTCGAAGCTATAAACGCCGGTGGCGTCCGTCAGATCGACGAAGGTGGAACGGATGCGTTGCAAGTCCGCGCCGAACTTCAGCGCGTGCGCGCCGCGCAGGACGGAGAGCGTGTCTTGTAGTTGCCAGCGCATCTCGCGGCGGTCAGTCGCGCCGGCGGTGGACGTGCCGGCGACGAGCGTGCCCGAACGGTCGAACGAATCACTTGCGCCCAGCGGATCGTCAATCGTGATCAGCACGACCGGGCTGCGGCGGTCGCCTTGCGCTCTAACGGCGGGGGTGAGGCGCGAACCTTGTGCGCGCAACTGATTGACGACGCGTGGCGAGAAGACGTAAGTGCCGGTAAACGCGAGCGCGTCGGTGTGTCTGGTGCGGCCTTGCAAGGCTTCGGCAAGGCGCGCGCCGCCGCCGAACTGCCGCAAGTTGCGCGACCGCCCTAACTGATACAGCAGCGT